>DATLQE010000159.1:0-2934 GCA_035535335.1 Lapillicoccus sp.
CCTCGCCGACCTCGGCGACCGGTACCTCGACGGCGGCCACATGCCGTGGGAGTACCTGGTCGTCGTCGCCACCAAGGCCTGACCGCGCGGCTTCCCCACCCCGCCCTTGTGCCCGTATCGGGCGCTTGGCAGGGTGGGGGAGTGAGCAAAGGCGCTGCGAAAACCGAGTCATCCCCTGCGCCCCAGCCCCGGACCCCCGAGGACATCCGCAACGTCGTCCTCGTCGGTCCGGGCGGAGCCGGCAAGTCCACACTGTTCGACCATCTCGTCGCGACCCGAGTGCCCGGGCGACGGCCACACGAAGGTGAACGCGACCGCTCCGTCGGGCTGGCGGTCGCCTCGTTCGAGAGCAACGGCCTGGCGATCAACCTCGTCGACGCCCCCGGGTTTCCCGACTTCGTCGGCGAGCTCCGCGCGGGCCTCCGGGCCGCGGACGCGGCCATCTTCGTCATCTCGGCCGCCGACGACATCGATGGTGCGACCGCGCTGCTCTGGCAGGAGCTGGCCGCGGTCGGCGTGCCACGCGCCGTCGCCGTGAGCAAGCTCGACATCCCACGATCCGACTACGAGGACACCATCGCGCGGTGCCAGCGGGCGTTCGGCGACGCCCAGGCGCTCTACCTTCCGGTCCACGACGCCGACAAGGCCGTCGTCGGGTCGATCGGACTGCTCAGCCAGCGGGTGTTCGACTCGTCGAGCGGCTCGCGGGTCGAGCGTGACCCCTCTGGTGACGAGGCCGCGGCCATCGAGGAGCGGCGGGGTCCGCTCATCGAGGCGATCATCGAGGAGTCCGAGGACGACACCCTCCTGGACCGGTACCTCGAGGGCGACGACATCTCGACCGGCACCGTGATCGAGGACCTCAAGACCGCCGTCGCCAAGGCCACATTCTTTCCGCTGGTCCCCATCTCACCGGCCACCGGCGTCGGCCTGGAAGAGGTGCTCGAGGTCATCGAGCAGTGCTTCCCGTCGCCGGCGACCCGGCCGGCGCCGACCGCATACAGTCCCGTCGGCGCCACCCTCCCGCCGCTGCGCTGCGACCCTGACGGCCCCCTGGTGGCCGAGGTCATCCGGACCACCAGCGACCCCTACGTCGGGCGCCTCTCGCTGGTCCGGGTGTTCTCCGGCACGCTGCGCGCGGACGAGGTCGTCCACGTCTCGGGGCACCTCGGCGAGTTCGTCGAGCGAAGGGGCGGCATCCCTGTCGAGGGGCACACCGACCACGACCACGACGAGCGCGTCGGGCCGCTCAGCTCACCGCTCGGCGACGCTGCGCGGCCGACCAACCGCGGCATTGCCGGCGACGTCGTGCTCGTCAGCAAGCTGTCGCACGCGGAGACCTCGGACACGCTGTCGGCCAAGGACCGGCCTGCGCTCATCGAGCCGTGGGTCCTGCCAGAACCGTTGCTGCCCATCGCGATCCACGCGCACAACAAGCGCGACGAGGACAAGCTCGCCGGGGCGCTGCAGCGGCTGGTCGCCGAGGACGTGACGATGCGGATGGAGCACAACCCCGAGACCCACCAGGTCGTGCTGTGGACGATGGGCCAGGCCCACGTCGAGGAGATCCTGAGCCGGTTGCGCGACAGGTACGGCGTCGAGGTCCAAGCCGAGCCGTTCCGGACGGCGCTGCGCGAGACGTTCGTCCGCAAGTGCACGGTGCAGGGGCGGCACGTCAAGCAGAGCGGCGGGCACGGCCAGTATGCGGTGTGCCAGATCGAGATCGAGCCGCTCGACCGCGGCTCCGGGATCGAGTTCGTCGACAAGGTGGTCGGTGGATCGGTGCCGCGCCAGTTCATCCCCTCGGTTGAGAAGGGTGCGCGGGCACAGTTGGAAAAGGGCGTGCTGTCGGGGTATCCGGTGGTGGACGTGCGGATCACGCTCTTCGACGGCAAGGCCCACTCGGTGGACTCGTCGGACATGGCCTTCCAGACCGCGGCGGCGATCGCGCTCAAGGAGGCGGCCAACGAGGCGACGGTGTCGCTGCTGGAGCCGATCGACAAGGTCGACATCACCGTGGACGACGACTACGTGGGTTCGGTGATGTCCGACCTGCGAGGGCGTCGAGGTGCGGTACTCGGGACGGAGCCGGCGGTGGTGTCAGGGCGCACCGTGGTCCACGCCGAGGTGCCGCAGGTGGAGCTGTCCCGGTACCCCATCGACCTTCGGTCGGTGTCGCACGGGACCGGGCTGTTCACGCGGGCGCTGCTGCGGTACGACTACATGCCCGCGGAGCTGGCCAAGCAGCAGAAGGTCAACGCCTAGACCCTCTCGTCGGAGGGTTGTGGCCCCGATCAGGGCCACGATCCTCCGACGTCATCAGGCTCGGAGCACGCACGTCCGCCGTCGGCAGGCTCGGGGTGCGCCGGTCCAGCCTCGGGACGCAAACACTCCCCCGAGCTCCACGCTCAGCTCGCAGGGTGTCACGGCGATGTCAGGCCAAAAGGCCCGGACGGTGAACCACCCCTTTATGGCGCTCCGTCGGTCGCGCACCCCGTCGCTGATCCGCGCGGGCCCGTCGTGGCCGAGCCGACCGTCCAGCTCGACCAGGACGCCGAACTCGTCGTATGCCACATCGTGCCGTCGCAACCCGCCGGCGACGGTCACTGCCTGCCGGCGCCCAGGGGGAAGCCCATGAGCGCGCTCGACATCCCGCACAAAGCGGACCTCCATCACGCTTTCCGCGCCGGCGGCCACGTCACCGAGAACGTCCATGAGCAGGCGACGCTGAGGGTCGCGACCTCCTTGCGAGCAGCGCGAGCAACGACTCCTCCGTCACGAGACCGCGGTAGCAGGCGCGCCCGAGATTCGCCAACGTGTCTCCGCTCGTCCCGTCCTCGGCCAGGTCGAGGAGGGTGTCACCCGCCGTGACCCGCCAGGGCCAGTGCAGATCGTCGACGAAGGTGTCCGCGTCCACACGTCGGTAGGCCTTCA
>DATLQE010000160.1:0-3433 GCA_035535335.1 Lapillicoccus sp.
CTGGTTGATCCCCGTGGGGAACCGGCTCGGCTCGACGCGCGTGGGGATCCGCAGCGTCGTCCCGAACCCGAACTTGGCCGCCTGGTCGGACAAGCCCTGGGCACCGACCTGCATACCGAGGTAGCCGAACGCGGTGTTGCATGAGATCTCCAACGCCCGCTGCAGCATCGTCTCGTCGTTGGGGCCGCACGGCTGGCGGTCGTAGTTCGGCAAGCCGGCCGTGGTCTGCGGGAGCTCCATCACGGCCGGCGCGGGGATCTTGGTGTTCGGGTCGACGACCTGCCTCTCCAGCGCGGCGGACGCGGTGACGATCTTGAACACCGACCCCGGCGGATAGAGGTTTCCCCCGATGGCCCGGTTGACGAGGGGCTGGTTCGGGTCGGCGTTCAGCTCGTTCCAGGACTTCACAACGGCTGCCTGGTCGTGCGCCGACAGCCGGTTCGGGTCGTACTGCGGGTGCGAGATCATCGCGAGAATCGCCCCGGTCTTGGGGTCGAGCGCGACCACCGCGCCGCGCTGATTGCCCAGACCCTTGTCGGCGGCGTCCTGGGCGCGAGGGTTGATCGTCGTCTGGATCGTCGCACCGACCGGCTGGTTTCCGGTGAGGAGGTCGGTCACCCGGGTGTAGAACAGCTGGCTCGACGACCCGGAGAGCAGGTCGTCGGCCGAGCCCTCGAGGCCGCCTCCAGCGCCGTACGTGTACGAGAAGTAGCCGGTCACGTGGCTGTACGGGAGCGGCTGCCCGTAGGTCCGCAGGTACTTGATCTCCTCGTTGGGCGTGGGCTGCGACACCGCAACCGGCTGGTCGCCGACGAGGATTGCCCCGCGCTGGCGGGAGTAATTGTCGAGCAGCGTCCGCCGGTTGTCCGGGCGGGCGTTGATCGACGGCGCGTAGACCACCTGGATCAGCGTGGTCGAGATGAACAACGCCGCGAAGAGCAGCGCGACAACGGTTGAGACACGACGCAGGGGACCGTTCACGGCATGGCCACCACCTCGGTGGCGTTGTCCGCCGCCTGCGCCTGCTGGTCGGGTTCGCCGACGAGCTCCTCGGTCTCCGGCCGCCGCGCCTGGTCCGAGATCCGGAGCAGGATCGCCATGAGCGTCCAGTTGGCCAGCAGCGAGGACCCGCCGAGCGACATGAACGGGGTGGTCAGGCCGGTGAGGGGGATGACCTTGGTGACGCCGCCGATGACGACGAACACCTGCAGCCCCACGGAAAAGGCCAGGCCGAAGGCCAGGAGCTTGCCGAACCCGTCCCGCACCCCGAGGGCGGTGCGGAGACCGCGCTCGACGAAGACCGCATACAGGGCGAGCAGGGCGGCGACTCCGAAGAGGCCGAGCTCCTCGCCGAAGCTGGCGAAGATGAAGTCACTGTTGGAGAAGGCGACCAGCCAGGGCCGCCCCTGCCCGAGACCGGTGCCGAAGAGACCGCCGGACGCCATGCCCATGATCCCCTTGGCCAGCTGGTCGGACTGCTCGAGGGACGCTTGCGAGAACGGGTCGAGCCACAGCCCCACGCGCGACTGCACGTGGTCGAAGATCTTGTATGCGAGGTAGGCGCCGGCCGCGAAGAGGACCAGACCGATGGCGATCCAGCTGACACGCTCGGTCGCGACGTAGAGCATCGCAACGAAGACGCCGAAGAAGAGCAGCGAGGAGCCCAGGTCCTTCTCGAAGATGAGGACGGCGAGGCTGACCAGCCAGGCGATGAGGATCGGTCCGAGGTCGCGGCCGCGCGGGAAGGTGAAGCCGAGGACCTTCCGGCCGGCCAGGGAAAGCACGTCGCGGACCGACACGAGGTATCCCGCGAAGAAGATGATGAGCGCGATCTTGGCGATCTCACCGGGCTGGAAGCTGAGGGGTCCGATGCGGATCCAGATCCGCGAACCGTAGATCGTCGTGCCGATGCCCGGCAGGAGCGGCAGCAGCAGGAGGACCAGACCGACGGCCATGGCGGTGAACGTGTATCGCCGCAGCAGCCGATGGTCGCGAACGAGGACGAGGAAGAGCGCCGCGACGACCACCGAGAGCGCGGTCCAGATCAGCTGCCGGCCGGCGTCGCTGTCGATGCCGGTCTGGCCGGCGGCAAGATCGAGCCGGTGGATCATCACCAGCCCGAAACCGTTGAGGAGCGTGGCGATCGGCAGCATCAGCGGGTCGGCGTAGGCCGCGCGCCACCGGACGATGAAATGGAAGGCCAGGGCCAGGGCGAGCAGGCCGCCGCCGATCGTCAGCAGCTGGGCGGGAACGGTCTCGCGGACGCCGAGGTCGACGCTGATCCAGGCCAGAAGCGTGAGGCCGACGGCGAAGACGGTGAGCAGCAGCTCCACCCCGCGACGCGTGCGCGGCGTGATCGTCTCGACCGTCGTCCTCATGGAGTCGATCCCGTCGTCAGGTTCGGGCTCGGTGCTGTCACCGCGTCGGTGGGCAGCGTGCTCGACGTGGCCGTCGTCGGCGTGGGGAGGATGACGGGGTTCTGGCCGCAGGGGGTCCCCTGGGACGCCTGGTTTCGGCAGTCGGCGGCCGACGTCCGCAAGGTCTCCACCCGGGTGGTGGCATCGGCGAGGCTGCCGAGTGGCGTGCCGGCACTGACGACGTCCTGCACGTAGGCCGGCAGCTGGGAGACAGGGATGTCGGAGACCGAGTAGACGTGCGACAGGGTGAGCGGGCCGACGTTCTGGCCGACGCCCTGCCAGATGGCCACGTACCCGTCTGACGGCTTGACGTAGTACTGGTTCTGGGTCCAGGCCCACGCCCCGTAGGCCCCGCCGGCGAGGATCAGGAGGAGCGCCGCGACGAGGACCCCACGGCGCATCCAGACGACCCGTTTGGACCGGGGCTCGTCGGCCAGGACCGGCCCGTCGTCGTCGTCCTCTCCGCTCGGCGTCCGGACCGAGCGGGCCAGGCTGGCCGCCTTCTCGGCCGGGCTGATCGGCAACCCTCGGGTCCGTTTGCCCTCCCGGTCGCGCAGCGACGCTGCGCCGACGACCTGCGGCGAGGTGCTGGGCGCCTCGGACCGCTGGAGGTCGACGACGTCGGCGACGACGACCGTCACGTTGTCGCGGGCGCTCGCCTTGAGGGCCACCTCGATGAGCCGGTCGGCGGCCGCGGACGGCGTCGCGGCCTCGGTGAGGATCTCCTCGATGATGTCGCGCCGGACGAAGTCGCTGAGGCCGTCGGAGCACAGCAGGTAGCGGTCTCCGGCTTTGAGCTCGCGCATCGACAAGTCCGGCTCGTCGTCCGGCTGTCCGGTCATGACGCGCGTGACGAGCGAGCGTTGCGGGTGGTCCTCCGCCTCCTCGGCCGTGATCCGCTGCTCGTCGACCAGCTGCTGGACGAACGAGTGGTCCTTGGTGAGCTGGCTCAGCGTCCCGTCGCGCAGGACGTATGCGCGCGAGTCGCCGATGTGCGCCATGGCCAGCTTGTTGCC
>DATLQE010000161.1:0-2172 GCA_035535335.1 Lapillicoccus sp.
TTGTAGACCGGGTTGCCGTCGGCGTCCGCCGGCACGTCGAGAAAGCTGAGGATGTACGTCGGTCCGTTCGAGATGACGTCGGTCGCGAAGGTGCGGGAGATGCCGTACTTGACGTCCTCGCACATGACCTTCTGGCCGTCCCGCCACGTGGCGGTGTCGACGAGGGTGAACGTCCACGTCTTGCCGCCGTCGGACATCTGGCCGGTGTCTGTCGCCAGGTCGGGGACGAGCTTCGCGTCGTCCCCGACCGAGTACGTCACGAGGCTGCGCGCGTAAGCCCGTGAGGCGAACTCGATGTCTGCCCCAACGTAGGTCTGCTGGGGGTCCAGTCCGTTGTGCGGACCGGGGTTGAGGATGTTGAGCGTTCCGCCCTTCTGGCCCGGTGCCTGCGCGGATCCTCCCGTTGCGGTCCCCGTGGCGCCGCCGCCTCCGCACGCCGACAGTGTCAGGCACAGCACCGCCGCCGCCCCCAGCCCGGCCGGTGCCGTTCGTGCAGGTGAAAACCGCCCCATGGTCAATCGCTCCTCGCCTCGACTCGCCCCGGCTCAGGACCACCCTGAATTCCCGCGGAGACGGTCGCTGCCATGGCGTGCAGACAGGGTGCGGGCGGGTCACCTCGTCGTCCAACCTTTTCGCCCTCGTCGAATGGACGGAGCCACCCGGCGTCAGGGGTCACCATGGGTCATGGCCGTCTGAGCACCGAGGAGCCGCCGATGATCACCTACGTCCTGACCACCGACGTACTGGGCAACACGCGGTTCTCGTTCTCGCCGTTGGCCGAGGCCACGCTGAGTCTGCGGCTGATCGGGTGCCCCCATCCCACCCACATCCACGCCCCGTGGCTGCGATCGGTCCGCAACCGCCTCGACGGTGTCGATCTCGAGCTCCTGCTGGCCGTCGCTCCGTCCGGCAAGTGGGTCGCGGACTGCCTCATGCCGGCGCCGAGCGGCCCGCAGGTCACCATCGAGGAGCAGCTGCGCGAGCTGGCCCAGATCTCCGCGGCCGAGATGGGGCGCGACCTCCAGGAGGTCTGGCAGGACGAGCCGGCCGTGCCCCGACGCCTCCGCGAGCTCGTCCGCACGGGTGCGCACGGACCGCAGCAGCTCGCCGAGACCCTCTGGGACTACTGGGATGCCGCCCTCGAACCGTTCTGGAACAAGATCTGCGCCGTCCTCGAGGACGACGTCTTCCATCGGGTAGCCGCCCAGATGAACAGCGGCCTCTTCGCCCTGCTCGAGGACCTGCACCCCGAGGTGAGCCTGGACGGCAACCTGCTGCACGTCGACAAGCCGCACCACACCAGCGCCACGTACCACGGTCGCGAGCTGGACCTGACCCCCTCGGTCTTCGCGTGGCCCGGCCTGATCCTTCGCGACGGGCAGGACGACCGGTTCGGGCTCACCTACGCCGCACGTGGGGTGGCCCGGGTGTGGGAGGGACTCAGCGTCATGAACCAGATCGACGACGACCCGCTCGCGGCGCTGCTCGGCCGGACCCGGGCGGCCATCCTCGAGATGACCAGCGTTCCCATGTCGACGACCCAGATCGCGCGCGAGCTCGGCCAGAGCGCGGGATCGGTGAGCCAGCACCTCTCGGTGCTGCGCGGCAGCGGACTGGTCGTCAGCCGGCGGTCCGGCCGGTCGGTCCTCTACTCCCAGACGTCGCTGGCGCAGTCGATGATCGCCGTCCAGGAGGTCGTCCGTCCCGGTGCGGTGCGAGCGCTGCCCGGGACGCGTATGCGACGGTGACGCCGCCGCAAGCCCACGATGTCGGGCGCCGGGTCAGACGTCGTACTCCGCGTCGATCCGGCCGGCCGCCGCGGCCCGTTGCAGGGAGGCGAAGTCGGCCTCCGCCTTGTCGGCATACGCTGCGGCGAAGTCCGCGACGGCCTGGTCGAAGACGTCCCGGCCACCGAGGTACGCGGCGATGGCGATCCGGTCCCCGGACCGGGCATGCGCCCGGGCCAGCGTCTGGGCGCAGATCTCCGCATACGTCCTGAGGCCGGACGCGGAGATCCCGTCGGTGTCGAGTGACCCCTTCCAGTCCTGGAGCTGGCGCACGTAGTAGTCGGTGCTGACGCCACCCCGCGTGGCGCGCTGCCAGCCGAGCATCACGTCGCTGACCGCCTGCATCAGCCGCTGCCCCTCGACGACCCGCTGGCCGTGGTTGGCG
>DATLQE010000162.1:0-2891 GCA_035535335.1 Lapillicoccus sp.
TGGGGCTGCACGCCCTGGAGCCCGGGACGCGCCTGGCCTCCAACATGTCCCCGACGGTGGGTCGTGCCACCGGCCAACTGTCCGGTGCCGGCCCGGTACTGGCCATCGGCTCTCCGGGAGCCGACCGGATCACCACGGCCCTGATGCAGGTGCTCGGCCGGTTCTGCCTGGAGGGGCTGGACCTCGCGGAGGCGATCGACCGACCCCGCATCCACGTGACCTACCGCAGCGACTTCGCCGACCCGAACGCCGCCGCGGCCGACGCCGGCGACGTGACCGTTCTCTCGGTCGAGGAACCGGAGGCTGTGGTCCAGGTCGAGGACGACGACGACCTCGTGGCGGCCGTGCAGGCGACCGGTCTCGAGGCGGTTGTCCACCCGCGGCACTCGATGTTCTTCGGCGGCGTCGCCGCGGCCTACCGGCGCGACGACGGCACGCTCGGAGCTGCCGCCGACGCGCGTCGCGAGTCGGCGACCGGCGTCGGCTGACGGCGCTTTCCCGGAGCGTCGAGCCCGTGCGCGGCGCGGATCAGCCGGACGAGCTCCGCCATGATGTCGGTGATCGCGAAGTCCTTGGGCGTGAAGACCGCGGCCACGCCCAGCTCCCGAAGCGCCGCCGCGTCCGACTCGGGGATGATCCCGCCGACCACCACCGGGACGTCGTCGAGGCCCGCGGCGCGCAGCCCGCTCAGGACGTCGGGGACCAGCGCGCGATGCGACCCGGAGAGGAGCGAGAGACCGACCAGGTGGACGTCCTCGGCGACGGCCGCCGCGACGATCTCAGCCGGCGTGAGCCGGATCCCCTGGTAGACCACCTCGAACCCGGCATCCCGGGCCCGCACGGCGATCTGTTCGGCGCCGTTGCTGTGACCGTCCAGGCCGGGCTTACCCACGAGCACCCGAAGCCGCCGACCGAGGTCCTCACCCGTCCCGACGACCAGCTCCCGCACCGCGATCAGATCCGCAGACGGTTCTCCGAACCCGACCGTCGACGAGACCCCGGTCGGTGCGCGGTACTCGCCGAAGACCTCCCGCAGCGCACCGGCCCACTCCCCCGTGGTCAGCCCGGCTCGAGCGCATTCCAGCGTGGCGGGAACGAGGTTCGCTTCGGTATGCGCATCGGCCCGCAGCCGCTGAACGGCTCGCTCCGCACGGATGCGCCGGTCCGGGTCGGCGTCGCGCTCTTCGCGCCACCGCCGCACCGCCTCGGCGGCGGCCTCCTCGACGTCGGCGTCAACGGTCAGGATGGCGGCCCCGAGGTCGGCGGTGAGCGGGCTGGGCTCCGTCGTCGTGAACCGGTTGAGGCCCACGACGACCTCCTCACCCGACTCGATCCGGGCTCGTCGGGAGGCGTGCGAGGCGACCAGAGCGGACTTCAGGTATCCGGACTCGACGGCCGCCACGGCACCACCGAGCGCCTCGACCACGACCATCTCGGCCCGCACCTCGTCGACCAGCTGGGCGACCTTGGCCTCCACGACCACGGACCCGGTGAAGAGGTCGTCGTAGTCGAGCAGGTCCGACTCGTAGGCCAGGACCTGCTGCAGCCGCAGCGACCACTGCTGGTCCCACGGTCGCGGCAGGCCGAGTGCCTCGTTCCACGCCGGGAGCTGCACGGCCCGGGCCCGCGCGTCCCGCGAGAGCGTGACCGCCAGCATCTCCAGCACGATGCGTTGGACGTTGTTCTCCGGCTGCGCCTCGGTCAGCCCGAGCGAGTTGACCTGGACGCCGTAGCGGAAGCGGCGCTGCTTCGGGTCGGTGACGCCGTACCGGGTCGACGTGAGCTCGTCCCAGAGCTGCGCGAAGGCGCGCATCTTGCACATCTCCTCGACGAACCGGACGCCGGCGTTGACGAAGAAGGAGATCCGGCCGACCACCTCGCCGAAGTCCGCCGGGTCCACCTGCCCCGACGACCGCACCTCGTCGAGCACCGCCACCGCGGTCGACAGCGCGTACGCGATCTCCTGGACCGGAGTCGCACCGGCCTCCTGGAGGTGGTAGCTGCACACGTTGATGGGGTTCCATCGCGGCATCTCGCGCACGGTGTAGGCGACCATGTCGCTGATCAGCCGCAGCGACGGCCCGGGCGGGAACACGTGCGTTCCCCGGGACAGGTACTCCTTGATGATGTCGTTCTGGGTCGTGCCGGTCAGGTCCGCCACCCGGGCGCCCTGCTCCTCGGCCACCACCTGGTACAGGGCCAGCAGCCACATCGCCGGCGCGTTGATCGTCATCGACGTGTTCATCTCGGCGAGCGGGATGCCGGCGAAGAGCTCGCACAGGTCGCCGACGTGGCTGACTGGGACACCGACCTTGCCCACCTCGCCGCGGGCGAGCGGATGGTCCGGGTCGTAGCCGGTCTGCGTCGGGAGGTCGAAGGCGACGGACAGGCCGGTCTGACCCTTGGCGAGGTTGGTCCGGTAGAGCGCGTTGCTGGCCGCGGCGCTGGAGTGGCCCGCGTAGGTGCGCATCACCCACGGTCGGTCGCGCTGCCGTCCGGCACGCGCGGAGGCGGCGTCGTCCGGCATACCGCAGGACGGTACCGGCGGGTCACGCCGGTGCGGCAGGTCCTCAGGCGGTGAGAGGCGCCACAGTGGAGGTCGGCACCGCAGGGGTCGGCACGGGCAGATGCAGCACCCGGTGGAGGCGGGCGGCGCGCAGCAGCCGACCGGTGCGTGGCGTGATGCTGGCCAGGACGAGGCGCCGGCTCGAGCGGCGCGCACGCCGGTGCGACTCGACGAGCACCCCCAGACCCGTGGCGTCGCCGATCTCGACATCCCCCAGATGGAGGTAGAGGTCGCCCGTGCCGTGGTCGATCGCGGCGTGGAGTGCGAGCCGCAGGTCCGCCGCCGAGCGGACGTCGATGCGCCCCTCGATGACGACCTCTTGCCC
>DATLQE010000163.1:0-2254 GCA_035535335.1 Lapillicoccus sp.
GTCCGCCGCCTCGGCCATCAGCGCCGTATCCACCGCCAGCCGGCCGGCGGTGTCGACGATGACCACGTCGTACTGACGGTTCCTCGCCTCCGCGATCCCGGCCCGGGAGACCGCCACCGGGTCCCCGAAGGACCGCGTCCCCTCCCCCGAGCCCAGCACCGCGTCGTGGCCGCCGACGTTGCCGCGCTCCGGCGCATACACCGGAACCCCGGCCCGCTCCCCGACCACCTGCAGCTGGGTCACGGCGTTCGGCCGCTGGAGGTCGGCGGCGACGAGCAGCGGGGTATGCCCCTGGCCCTTGAGCCAGTACCCCAGCTTGCCCGCCAGCGTCGTCTTACCCGAGCCCTGCAGGCCCGCGAGCATGATCACCGTCGGCGGCGTCTTGGCGAAGGTCAGCGGGCGGGTCGACCCGCCGAGGATGCCGATGAGCTCCTCGTTGACGATCTTGACGACCTGCTGCGCCGGGTTCAGCGCCTGGCTGACCTCCTCGCCGAGCGCCCGCTCGCGCACCGACGCGACGAAGTGCTTGACGACCGGCAGCGCGACGTCCGCGTCGAGCAGGGCCAGCCGGATGTCGCGCAGCGCCCTGTTGACGTCGGACTCGGAGAGCCGACCCTTGCCCCGCAGCCCCTTGAAGGTCGCGGTCAGCCGGTCGGACAGGGAGTTGAACACCGACAAAGCCTAACCGCGCGAGAATGCGCCGCATTCACCCCGGCCGAGAGGCCAAGTTTGGTCGTTCTCACGGGGTCGAGAACGGCCAAAGCTGGCCTCTCGGCAGAGCGGGGAAGGGGGTTGCCTACTCACCGTCACACGTGTCGATGATCATCGACACGGCCTGGGCCACCCGCGCCGGCGGCAGCGGCCGACCTCCGAACTCGGTGACGTAGAAGGTGTCCAGCGCCTGACCCGCATACGTCGCGATGTGCGCGCTCCGCACCGAGAGCGACGCCCGCGACAGGGTGATGCCGATGTCGTGGAGCAGACCCGGCCGGTCCGCCGCCCGGACCTCGATCACCGTCGCCGAGTCCGACGCGTGCGAGATGACCATGGCCCGCGTCTGTCCGGGCGACCCCGAGGTCGCGCGGGACGAGTCTGTGGCGGTCGCCCGGCGCCGCCGCGATAGCATGGCCAGCGGTTCGCGGTCGCCGCCGGCCAGCCGCGTGAGGCCACGGACCAGTGCGCCCTCCTCCGGCGCTCCCCCGCCCGGCGTCTCGACGTGCCACTCGTTGGCGGCGATCCCGTCGACGGTCCGCACGACCGCCGAGCGGACGATGTGGCCCTGCGCCGCCAGCAGCCCCGCCGTGTCGGCGAAGAGCCCGAGCCGGTCGCGGTCGTGCACGTCCACCCGATGGGCGCCGCCCAGTGGCGTGATGACGACGACGGGCTGTCCGACGGCGATCCGCGAGAGCGTCTCGTCGGGCACCGGCTCCGCCTCGCGGAACGACTCCGGCGGCGGAGCACCCTCGGCCAACGCGGCCCGGGCGGTCGTGACCAGCTTGTCGAGCAGGGACGCCCGCCAGTCCGTCCACGCCGCCGGCCCGGCCGCGCTGGCGTCGGCCTCGGTGAGGGCGCGGAGCAGGTCCAGATTCGCCAGACTTCCGTCCACCGCCTTGGACACCATGGCGATGGTCTGCGGGTCGTCGCCGTCGCGCCGGGTTGCCAGGTCGATCAAGGTGAGGTGCTCGCGGACCAGCCGCACGACCAGCTCCCGGTCCGCGTCGCCGACGCCCAGCCGGCGCAGCACGGTGTCGGCGATCGGCGCGCCGGTCTCCGAGTGGTCGCGAGCGCCGGGCACCTTGCCGATGTCATGGAGCAGGGCGGCGAGGAGGAGCAGGTCGGGCCGGCCGACCTCGCGGAGCAGTCCGCTGGCCCGGACGACGGTCTCGATGAGGTGCCGGTCGACGGTGTGCCGGTGCACGGCGTTGCGCTGCGGCCGGCTGCGCACTGCGGCCCACTCGGGGATCCACCGCTCGACGATTCCGGCCAGGTCCAGCCCCTCCCAGACCGACACCAGCCCGGGCCCCGTGGCGAGCAGGTCGCCGAGGATCGCCAGCGCGGCCGGCGGCCAGGGTGTCGGGATCGGCGGGCAGTTCCGAGCGAGGTTCTGCAGGGTCGTCGGGGCGATCGTGACGTGATGGCGGGCCGCGACCAGGGCGGCCCGAAGGACGAGCAACGGGTTCCCGGCCGGGTCGACGCCCGGACCGAGCACTGCCTCACCGTCGGAGACGAACAGGCCGTAACCCAGGGGCGTCAT
>DATLQE010000164.1:0-6194 GCA_035535335.1 Lapillicoccus sp.
CGGGCATGGTGACTGTGGGGACGAATGCCGAGCTGATGAATGGCAGGAAGATGAGCGGGTAGGAGAACGCGATGGCGCCGTCCGCGGACTTCGCGGAGAGACCGGGGATTACGGCGATCCACGTCAACGCCAGGGTGAACACGATCAGGATGCCGGCGACCGCGAGCCACGCCAGCACTCCCGCGCCCGAGTGGAAGCCCATGAGCAGGGCGACGAGCACGACGACCACGACCGAGATCAGGTTGGCGACCAGCGAGGTCAGCACGTGCGCCCACAGCACGGACGACCGTGCGATCGGCATCGACTGGAATCGCTCGAAGATGCCGCTCTGCGTGTCCAGGAACAGCCGGAAGGCGGTGTAGGAGACGCCCGAGGCGATGGTGATGACGAGGATGCCGGGCAGTAGGTAGTTGACGTACGAGTCCGATCCCGAGTTGATCGCGCCGCCCAATACGAAGACGAACAGCAGCAGGAATGCGATCGGCATGATCGTCGTCGTGATGATGGTGTCGACGCTTCGGGTGATGTGACGCAGGGATCGTCCGAGCAGGACGGTGGTGTCGCCGACGAAGTGCGTGGTGGCGGTCATGTAGCTCTCCTCAGTTGTTCGTGCTGTCGTTGCCGACCAGGGTGAGGAAGACGTCCTCGAGGGTCGGTTGCTTCTCGACGTACTCGACGGTGGCCGGCGGGAGGAGCTGCTTGAGCTCCGCGAGGCTGCCGTTCACGAGGATCCGGCCCTGATGGAGGATCGCGATCCGGTCGGCGAGCTGTTCGGCCTCGTCGAGGTACTGCGTCGTCAGCAGCACCGTGGTGCCCTGCTCTGCCAGCCTCCTGACCGCCTGCCACACCTCGATGCGAGCCTGCGGGTCGAGGCCGGTGGTGGGCTCGTCCAGGAAGATCACCGGTGGATCGCCGATGAGGCTCATCGCGATGTCGAGGCGGCGACGCATACCGCCGGAGTACGTCGACACCTTGCGCGCCGCCGCGTCGGTGAGGGAGAAGCGCTCGAGCAGGTCGTCGGCGATCGCGCCCGGATCGTCGAGGTGCCGCAGCTGGGCGACCAGCACGAGGTTCTCCCGCCCGCTGAGGATCTCGTCGACGGCGGCGAACTGGCCGGTCAGGCTGAACGACTCCCGCACGTTCGCCGCTTCGGTGGCGACGTCGAAGCCGTTGACGCTGGCCGTTCCGTCGTCGGCCCGCAGCAGCGTCGACAGGATTCGCACGACCGTCGTCTTGCCGGCGCCGTTGGAGCCGAGCAGGGCGAAGATGCTGCCCCGCCATACGTCGAAGTCCACACCGCGCAGCACCTCCAGCTCCTTGTAGGACTTCTGGAGGCCCCGGACGTGGATGGCCGGGCGGTCGATGTCGATGGTGGTCATGTGGTTCTTCCTTTCGTTCAGGCTCGTCGGATGGTGATGGCGCCGTACGACGTGCGCACGCGGATCGACGCGCGTTCGACGCCGGCGCCGGGCTCGTCCGAGCGGTCGAGCTCGCTCCGGATCCGGCCGTGGTCGGACTGGAGGTCGAGGTATGCGGCGGTGCCGGTGGGGATGCCGACCCCCACCGATCCGTAGGACGTCGTGACGGTGCAGGTGCCGGACGACATCGCGCCGACCTCCACCGTGCCGTAGGTGTTGCGCACCGTGAGGTCCCCGGTGGCCCGGTCCAGGACGACGTCTCCGGACGATGCGGTCAGGGTCGTCGTCCCGCCGGCCGAACGGACCCGCACGCTGCCGTGGGTCGACTCGACGCGTCCGCCGTCGGCGAGCCGGTCGACGGTGACGTTGCCGTATCGGCTCTGCAGCTGACCGGTCGTGGCCTCCTCGACGCGGAGATCGCCGCCGGTCGACTGGACCGAGCACGCGCCGACAGATCCGACGATCTGGACTTCGGCGTACGCGGTCGTCACCGTGATCCGCGAACCTTCCGGAACCCCGATCTGCACCTCGGTCGCCCCGGGGCGCACCAGACGCCGCCAACCGGACGCCGAGCCGCGCACCTCGAGCACCTCGCCGGAAAGGGTGACCCGGACGTTCTGCGCCGCCTCGACATCGTGCTGGCGAGAGGCGATCGCCGGTGCGGCCAGCACGGTGGCGGTCGTGTCCGTTCCGGCGACGACGCGGACCGACCCGTAGTCGAGGTGCACGCGGACATCCAGCGGGCCGGCGACGTCGAAGTGACGGGCCGGCGCGTCCTGGGGCGACGTCATTGGACCCATCCGGAGATGCGGCTGCCGCCGTCGGCGGGCGGGCGGGGGGTTGGCGAGCCGGACTGCACCGCGGCCGCGAGCATCCGCACCAGAAACGCGTTCACCGACAGGCCTTCACGGTCGGCAGCGGCTTCGACCTCCGCCTTGAGCTGGTCCATGAGCCGAACCGTCAACCTGGCCGTCCCGCCCTCGGCGGTGTCCCGGGTGGACTCCGGCGAACGGGGCGCGGCCGGCGGGATCGGCATGCTCGTGGTCCGGTCCTGCGGTGTGGGGGTCACGACGAAGCCGAGGTCGCGGCCCCGCAGGCGGACGTCGACCGAACCCGGGGCCAGCTCCCGACTGATCTCCTCGGCGGCGTCGGACACGGCCTCTTGGAGGACCAGCCGGGTGGCCGCCTCCAGCGGTGCGGTCAGCCGGTCGGCGAGCTCTTCGGCGTCCGGGCCGGCCGCGCGGGCCGCGACGGTCAGCTCATGACGGAGCATTTCCACGTAGCCGCTGAGATCCATGACGCCATAGTGACGTCAGAGTGACGTCATTGTCAAGTCAACGTGGCGTCACTGTCGACGCCATGCGTGTGGGTATCGCGTGGAACCGGGAGGCTTCGATCCGCTCGAGCGCTTCACGGGGTCATTGGGGCGGATCGCTGACCCTCTGACGTGGGCGATCCACCCCAATCACGGCGATAAGCCGACCTGAGATCGGCACCCGGATCGCCGGACGACGGTGGCAGACTCTGGCCCGGGCGAGGACGGCACGACCGCAGCGTGTCACGCCACTCGGGGCCCGAGAGGAGATCGATGGAGGTCGAGCCGAACCGGCTTCTCGAACCCGATGTCCCGCCACCGGTGACCGTCGTGACGGCGGACCCTGCGGCGTCGGAGGACCTGCTCCGGCGAGCAGCACTGTGGGACCGGGCGATCCAGGAACGCGACGAGGTGGCCGCCGCCCAGCTGCTCGCTCCGGAGTTTGCGCTGGAGCTGGTGCAGCCGGTCGGGAACGTCATGTCCCGAGAGGTCTGGCTCGAGGTCATGGCCGAGTACGTCGTCCACGAGTGGGAGGTCGAGGAGCAGATCGTCGACCTGGACGGTGACTACGCCGCCATGCTGCGGCGCGTTCGGATGCAGGCGACGGTCATGGGTGAGGACCGTAGCGGGATCTTCGTCATGTCCGACCTGTGGCGCCGGCTCGACGGCGAATGGCGAGTGTGGCGACGACACTCCACCCCCCTCAGCGCCGGCCAGCTGGGCGGTCCGACGTCGGCGCCGGAAAAGTCTCGGTGAGCACCGACAGCGAGCTCGATCGGGAGAAGCTCTCCACGACGGTGGCGACGTCCACGGGCGTCCAGGGTCGGCCCGAGTCGGGGAGCCCGCGAAGGGCTGGGCCGTAGCGGGCGATGCTCGCGATGTCGTGAGGGAACCGTCGAGCGTCCAGACCGAGCAGGCGCGCTCGTGCACCGCGGGCGCCGGCGACGCGCAGCCACTCGTCCGGGTCGGCGATCCCGGCGGAGGGCACACCGTGCTGGAACAGCATGAGATCGACGTACCGGTAGGGCGCCGCGTCCTCCAGGTAAGCGCGTAGAGAGTCCAGGGCGGCCTCGACGCTGAAGAAGGTCCAGAACGGGACGGCACCCTTGACGATCGTGGTCCAGGGATCACCGAGGACGAAGGAGGGCACGACCAGCCGATCCGCGGGCGCACCGGACCCCTGGTGCCACTCGCGCAAGGTCGTGGCGACCGCGGCTGCGGGCCCCTGTGGTCCGGCATACGAGATCTGGATCAGCGGGTGGCCGGAGGACCGGCACCACCGTCTGACCGCATCGCTGAGACCCGCGTCGGCGCCCCACTCCGCCTCCGGTGCCTCGTCGTCCGGCGACGGCGTATGCGGGCGGGCCAGGTAGTAGCCGGGGTCCCGGCCTCCCTGGGCCCCGGCCTGGAAGACGTGTCGCTCGCTCACCCGGGTCACCGGCCAACGCGAGGTGTCCTCCACGAGGAGGACCGGCGCGCCCGGCATCAGCCACCTCGACAGGAAACCGGCGTACGCGTCGGGAAGGTCTTGCCACTTGGTCCGGAAGTAGGTCATGTGAGCGACCATCAGCTCGTCCTGAACCTGGTCGTGCATGTGGTGCAGCCGGACGTCGGGGTTGCGCTCAAGCAGTGGCTCAGCGGTTCGCCGGCCGAACTCCAGAGCGTCGACGGGACGCTCGGGGTCGCCTCGACGGCCGACCGGAACCAGCACCGTGCCGGGCAGCCAGGGCACCTGCATCGCTGCGGCGAGATGGGCCAGCGCGCCGTTGCTCGAGCCGATAAGGACTGCCGGGTAGGGCCGGGACGGGATGCTGTCGACCAGCCACCTGGCGACCTCAGCGAGGTCCACGTCACCGAGGCGACCCGGGTCGATGCCCTCAGAGGCGCCGATTCGCGCGTAGAGCTGTTTGAGGAGGGGCCACGGCAGCCGCCCGGCCGAACGGACCGCCAGGGCCGCAGCGGCGCTGTGCCCCAGATGCGGGAACGCCTCCCCGCGCAGGGCCGCCGCCAGACCCGCTTGGAGGACCGTCGCGGAGTCGAAGGACGCGACGACCTTCGCGGGCTTCAGGGTGCTCACCGGAGAAGACCTTCCACGAGGTCGGCGAAGCCCGGACCGTCGGCGTAGGGCCAGGAGTGCGTGGCACCGGGGATGACGACGAGCTGCTGGCCGAACACCGTCGCCAGTCCCGCTGCGTACCCGTGCGAGGTCACGACGTCCCGCTCGGCGTGGACGACGGTGATCGGGCATGAGACGTCGGCAAGCACCTTCTCGAGGCGCACCGACAGCGCGGACCGCACGACACCGGCCAGCTGCCGCACGCCCGCCTTGCGCCAGTCCGGCGCCTGTCGCGGGAGCAGCGTCGAGTCCTCGCGCAGCCCGGCTCGGGCCCAGGCGGCGACGAATCGCCCGACGGTACGCCGGTCGGGGTCGACGGTCGGCCCGACCAGCACCAGATGCCCCACCCGACCCGGCTCCGCGGCGGCCGCCACCGCCACGGCCTGGGTACCGACCGACAGGCCGACGAGCAGATCGACCGGCTCTCCGTCTGAGAGGCAGCGGCCGAGCCCGGCGCCGTAGGTCCTCAGGTCCGCCGCCGCACCGGGCTGCCCGGGCGCGTCCAGGAGCCGAGTTGGGACACCCCGGGCGATCAGGGTGTCGGCGACCGGTTCCACGTACTCGCGAACCGCCGCACCGGGAACGATGACCACGTGGGGGCCCTTCATGCTTCCGGGCATACCCTCACCGAGCCCCGAGCAAGCGGCGAGCCGCTCGAGCCCAGGCGCGTCAGCCGGACAGGGTGCTCCACCGGATCGACAGCCCCAGTCCGAGCAGGAGCACCAGGGCCGCGACGGCGATGAACCCCGCGCTGATGTCGACGTCCTGCTGCTGCGTCGTCACGTGCTTCGGCAGGTTGTCCAGCACGCTCTGCAGCTGGTCGGCGTCCGTCGCGCCGAAGTACTCGCCGCCCGTCGTCGACGCGACGGTCTTCAGGGCGTCCTCGTCGACGACCAGGAAGTTGCGGCCGCCCATCACGCCGCCGCCGGTGAAGTCGCGGCCACCAAACCGCTGCTGCGTCATCCCGCCCAACTGCGAGCGGGAGCAGACCATCTGCGTCGGATTCTTCGTGCCGAACCCGATCGGGTAGACCCGAACCCCCCGCGCCGCGGCCTGTACGGCGGCGTCCTCGGGCGTGATCCCCCGAGTGTTCGCCCCGTCCGTGAGGAGGACGACGATCTCCGGCGCCTTGTCGCCGCCTTCGGCGTTCGGGGTCGGCGTCGGGGTCGTTCCCGAGCCGTTCCCGCCGTCCGGCGTCTTCGGTAGCGACGAGCCGTCCGGGTTCGGCGCGTCCTCCGGGTCGCTCGGCGCGACGTTGGGGTCGAGCTCGGCGATCGCGTCGATCGACTTGAGGATCGCCGCCCCGATCGTCGTGCCGCGTCCGGTCGTCACGGCGTCGAGGGTG
>DATLQE010000165.1:0-3686 GCA_035535335.1 Lapillicoccus sp.
CGCCCGCCGCGCCGTCACCGGCGAGCTCGACCTGACCGAGCGGGTCGGCTGGCGTGAGGACGAGCTCGTTGCGGACTCGGGACTCTGGTACCGGCTCGACCAGCGCGAGCTGAGCGTCGGCGACCTGTGCCTCCTCGTCGGGGCGGTCAGCGACAACCTCGCGACCAACGTCCTGCTGCGCGTCGTCGGGCTGCCCGCCGTTACCGCCGGCACTCAAGCCCTCGGCTACCGAGACTCCGCGCTCCTCGACCGAGTTCGTGACGACCGCGGCCCACAGCACCCGCCCACGCTCTCGGTCGGAACCGCCGCCGAGCTCGCCGACCTCATGGCCCGACTGCACCGCGGTGACGTGATCGACCGCGACGCCTCGAGAATGGTCCGGGGCTGGCTGGCCGCCAACACCGACCTCTCGATGGTGGCGTCGGCCTGGGACCTCGACCCGCCCGCCCACGCCGAACCCGACCGCGGCATCAGCCTGGTCAACAAGACCGGCACGATCAGCACCGCCCGCGCCGACGTCGGCGTGGTCGAGGGTCCGGCCGCGACAGTCGCCTATGCGGTCCTGGTCAACTGGCCCGCAGCCGAGGACCGCCGCGACGACGTGCTCGCCGACATGCGCCGGATCGGCCGGGCGATCCGAGCCCACCTGGAGCGCTGACCCTCACACGCACTGCAGGAAGTCGTCCAGGACCCGCACACCCCACAGCAGCGAGGCGACCGGAACCCGCTCGTCGACCCCGTGGACGCCCTGCCGCATCCGGCCCTGCGGATCCTCGCCCAGCGGAGCGAACCCGTACCCGGCGATGCCTAGCTTCGCGAACGCCTTGGCGTCCGTGCCGCCGCCCATGCAGTACGGGAGAACGACCGCCTCCGGGTCCGCGCGGCGTACCGCGTCCCGGATCGCCGCGAACCACGGACCGTCCATGGGGGCCGAGATCGGCAGCGAGTGCGAGGTGAAGTCGTACTCGACCGCATCGCCGATGAGCCCAGGCAGAGCGGCCTCGAGCTGGTCCGCGTATCCCGGCGGGCACCGGACGTCGATCTCCGCCGTCGCCGTTCCTGGAATGACGTTGACCTTGTACCCGGCCGTGAGCATGGTCGGCGTGGTCGACGCCCGAACGGTGAACTTGGCCACGTCGGCCGCGTGGCCGAGCAGGTCCAGGCAGGCCTCGACGCCGGCCTCGGTGTCGAGGTCGACGGTCAATCCCAGCGCCTCGGCGGTTCCCTCCAGCTGCGCCCGGACCGGCGGGGAGAGGTGGACCGGCCACCGGTGGTGGGCCAACCGGTGGACGGCGTCGACGAGCACGCTGACCGCGGTGGTCGGCCCAGGCCGGGAGGCGTGGCCGGACGCTCCCCGGGCCGTGAGCCGCAGGTGCATGGACCCCCGTTCGGCCGTCCCCACGGGATAGCAGCGGGCGCTCCGGTCGCCGTGTCGGAGCCACCGGAACATGCCGCCGCTCTCGCCGATCGCGGCCTCGACGCCATCGAACAGCTCGGGGTGCGCGCGAACCAACCAGCGGGAGCCGTAACGGCCCCCGGCCTCCTCGTCGGCCAGAAAGGCGACGACGACGTCACGTCCGGGCCGAACGCCCTCGCGCGTCCACCGCAGCACCGTGGCGAGGGTCATCGCGCACATGTCCTTCATGTCGGCGGCCCCTCGGCCCCAGACGTAGCCGTCCTCGACGACCCCGCCGAACGGGTCGACCGTCCAGTCGTCCGGTGCCGCGGGCACGACGTCGAGGTGCCCGTGGACGAGGATCGCGGGGAGGTCGCGACGCATACCGGGTATCCGCAGCACGACGCTGGCGCGGTCCGGCGCGTCGTCCGGGGCCAACACTCGTGGCGACCATCCGAGCGACTCGAGCTCCCCGGCGACCCACTCGGCGGCCGGCCGCTCGCCGGCGCTCCGGCCCGGACCCCAGTTCGTCGTGTCGAACCGGATCAGCCGCGCCAGCAGATCGACGAGCTCTGAGGGCTGGTCACGGTCCGATTCCGTCTCGATCATGGTGTCTTCCCATTCACGCAGCGGTATGCCAGGGTCCTGTCAATGGTTGGCGTGCTCAGATAACTCCGGGTAGGTAAGTTACGCCCCTCGTTACGCCGTCGTGAGAGAGGTTCACATGCGCTCCACCCGCATCCTCGCCCGTGCCGTCGCCGTCGTCGCGCTCCTCGTCCCGGTCGGCGCCGCGACGACCGGGTCGGCCCGGGGTTCTTCGGCGTCATCCCGCAGGAGGCGTCCGGCGGTCAGCGACAGCGGGTGGTCATCACCGGGGCGCTCGCGCTGGAGCCGGGGTACCTCGTCGCCGACGAGCCGGTGGCCAGCCTCGACGCCTCGGTCCGCGGCGAGATCCTCGCGCTGCTCCTGCGGCTGAAGCGCGACCTCGGACTCGGGGCGCTCGTCATCACTCACGACCTCGGGCTGGCCTGGAACATCGCGGACCGCGTGATGGTGATGCACCACGGACGGATCGTCGAGGACGGCACCGTCGAACAGGTCCTCCTCGACCCGCAGGACGACTACACCAAGACCCTGCTGTCGGTGGTTCCCTCGAGGCTGGGCCAGCGGTGAGTCGAAGAGCCCTTGCACCTCTGCGGGCGGGAGACCGGGTCGCGCTGATCGCCCCCGCCGGGCCGACCTCGACGGAGCGACAGCAGGGGGCGCAGCAGCTGCTGCGGCAGTGGGGCCTGGAACCGGTCACCTATCCGTCCTCCACGGCCGCCCATCCCCGCGCCACCTACCTCTCCGGCGCCGACCTCGTCCGGGCCGAGGACCTCGTCGAGGCGTGGTGCGACCCCTCCATCGCCGGGATTTTCTGTCTGCGCGGCGGTTACGGCACCATCCGCGTGCTCGACCTGCTCGACGCGGAGCGGATGCTCGGGGCCACGGCAAAGCCGTTGTTCGGCAGCTCGGACATCACGGCGGTGCACGAGTGGCTCCGTGAGCGGCTCGGGGCGGCGACCTGGTTCACGCCGATGATCGGGACCGGTTCGCTGCTCGACGACGAGGTGGCCGTCGCCTCCCTGCGGGCCGCGACGTTCGAGCCGGTCGCCGGGCGGTGCTTCGCCGGCCCGCGGGCGGAGCCGTTGACGACCGGCGCCGCTCACGGCACGGTCATCGGCGGCAACCTGTCACTGCTCGCGATGACCGTCGGCGCCCGGGGCCGTTCGGTCGACAACTCCGGAACGCTCGCTCTCCTGGAGGACATCGGCGAGGACACCTACCGGATCGACGGCTACCTCATGGCATTGCTGCGGTCCGGCTGGTTCGACGGGGTGGAGGGCATCGCGCTCGGTAGCTGGATGGACTGCGGGCCGCTCGACGAGATCCGCGAGCTGTGCCTGGAGCTGCTCGGACCTCTCGGGGTGCCGATGGTGTGGGAGCTCGGCTTCGGACACGGGCCGGGCGCCCAGAGCGTGCCGCTCGGCGTGCCGGCCACCCTCACCGTCGACGCCGATCATGTCTCGCTGACCGTCGACCCCGCGAGCTGACCGGCGACCGGGTCGAGTGGACCCCACGGGCCGGCGCTCGTCACACGGTGATGCCGATCTTGCCGCGGACCCCGCCGTCGAGGAGCTGGCGGACCGCGGCGGCGTGTCGGCCAGGGGGTACACCGCGGCCACGGCCGGCCGGAGCCGACCGGACTCGACGAGCACCCGCAGCGCGTCGACGTCGGCGGTGTTCTCGC
>DATLQE010000166.1:0-4042 GCA_035535335.1 Lapillicoccus sp.
CAGCATGGTCGAGGCGCTCGACGAGCGGATCCAGCGCGACGCCCGGTTCGCCGCCGACCTGGGCCACGAGCTCCGGTCGCCCCTCACCGCGCTCGTCGCGAGCGTCCAGGTCATCGAACGCCGCCGCGACGAGCTGTCGCCCCGTACCCAGCGGGCGCTCAACCTCGTCTCGTCCGAGCTGGACCGGTTCCAGCAGACCCTCGAGGACCTCCTTGAGCTCGGCCGCCTCGACGCCGGCGTCCGCAGCCAGGTCTTCTCCGAGGTCGACGCCGGCGAGCTGGTCCGCGTCTCGCTCGAGCAGAGCCGCCACGACCCGTCGCTGCTGCGGGTGGTCACCACCGACGACGGCTCGGCCGCCGACCTCACCGTCCGGGTCGACAAGCAGCAGCTGGGCCGTGCCCTGGTCAACCTCTTCGACAACGCCGACCGGCACGCGGGCGGCGTTCGCGCGGTCACCGTCCAGCGCATCCGCGACCGGATCCGGATCGACGTCGACGACCGCGGCGACGGCGTGCCCGAACCGGACCGCGAGCGCATCTTCGAGCGCTTCGTCCGGGCCGGTTCGCGCGGTTCGCTGCCCGGCAGCGGGCTCGGCCTCAGCATCGTCGCCGAGACGGCGAGCAGCCTGGGCGGCCGGGTGTGGTGCGAGGACGCCCCAGGGGGCGGTGCTCGGTTCAGCGTCGAGCTGCCGGTCGCCCCGCGCCAGGCGCCGGTCGAGGTCCAGGTCGCCGACCACGCCGGTGCGCGGTGACATGAGGGTGGTTCGCCGACGGGATGGCCGGGGTGACGCTGCTCCCGTCCGTCTGCGGGTGCGTGCGGCCGCACTTCCGGGCCTCATCACCGTGCTGGTCGGGTCTCTGGCCCTGCTCGGCGCCTGTGGGCTGCCGAGCAGCAGTACGCCGGTCGAGGTGCCGCCGGCGGAGGTTCCCTACGGCCTCTTGGAGTCCGCCACCGCCAGCCCCTCGCCGACGGTCTCCCCCGGAGTGCTGCTCTCCGCCGCCACCATCTACCTCGCCGACGCGCAGCAGCAGCTCGTCGCCGTCCACGTGCAGATTCCGTCCGCCCCAGCCGCCACCATGCTCCAGTCCCTGCTCGACCGCCTTGCCGAGGGCCCGTCCGAGCGGGAGCGGGCGCGCGGCCTGGTCACTGACCTGGTGCCCGGCTCCACGATCATGCTGCGAAGCATCTCCGCCGGCACGGCCGACATCGAGCTCGAGACGACGAACCAGGACCCCAGCCCCAGCAAGCTGCCCATCGCCGTGGGCCAGATCGTCCTCACCGCGACGAGCATCGTCGGCATCGACCGCGTGGTCTTCGTGCGCGCCGGGACGGTCCTGCCGGTCCCGGGTCCCGACGGCAGCCGGACCTTGGACCCCCTGACGTCCGTCAACTACACGAGCCTCCTAGCTCCCGGTCAGCCTCCGGTCGAACGCACCATCCCGATGGCCGGCCCGACCGATTCCGTGACGACCGCCACGCGCTGACCGTCACGTGGTTGGCTGGCCGGGTGAGCCGCGACGACGACCGCTCGGACCGCGCAACCCGACCGTGTACGCGGGTGGGCGCCGGCGAGCTCGATCCCACCGACCCGACCCCGGGCATGAGCCGGGAGGTCGCGTGGCATACCGAGGGCATGTGGTCCGGCACCGTCGACACCGAGCCCGGGGCGGTGTCCGGCTGGCACCACCATGGCGACCACGAGACGACGCTCTACGTCGTTGAGGGCCGGATGCGGCTCGAGTCCGGCGCCGACGGCTCACACGTGGTCGAGGCCGGGCCCGGCGACTTCCTCCACGTCCCGGCCGGTGCCGTCCACCGCGAGTCGAACCCCGGCGACGGCCGGTCCCGGGCGGTCATCGTCCGCTGCGGCTCCGGGACGCCCACGATCAACGTCGACGGGCCCGCTCCCGGCTGACCGCACCCTCCGACGCCGCGCTTCCACAATGGTCCGGCTGCGCTCGACAACCCGAGCGTTCGAGAACCAGTGTCGGCCGCGAGCCCGAGAGCTCCGGCTTGCGGGGGCGTCCGAGAGCTAGAGCGCGTGGATCTTTTGTAGATGGTTCAGCGAGAACCAGCCGAAGGGGATCGGCAGCCAGTACGTCGCGAGCCGGTACAGCAGGACCGACGACACGGCCGTCCCGCTGTCGACCCCGATCGCGATGAGGCCGGCGGACATCGCCGCCTCGATACCGCCGAGGCCACCAGGCGTCGGCACGGCCGAACCGATGATGGCGCCGGCGAAGTAGACCACCGCCGTGGCCGGGATAGACGTCTCCGCGCCGAAGGCCCGCGTCGCGCACACCAGCGCCGCCACGAAGCTCGCGTCGAGGAGCAGGGCTCCTCCGAGGAGCTGGGCCAGCTTGGCCGGGGTCTGGAACACCGCGATCACCTGCGGGATCGCGGCCCTGATGGGCGGGACGACCCTCGAGAAGAGCAAGGTGCGGATCCGTGGGACGGCCAGCAGCCCCAGCAGCAGGATGACCACCACGGGGATCGCGGCGACCAGCAACGGCGGCGGGGTGAACGACGCCCGCGGTCCGGTGCCCGCCAGGACACCGGAGACGAGCAGGAGCACGAAGTACGAGCAGAACTGCGCCACCTGGGCCACGCCGACCCCGGCCCCGGCGACCGCCGGCGGCAACCCCGAGGTCTGCAGGTAGCGGGTGTTGAGGGCGATGTTGCCGACCGCCGCCGGCGCCACCAACCCGGTGAAGGCGACGGCCAGCTGGGTCAGGTACGTCTTGACGAAGTTGAGGTGGATGCGCACCGCACCGTTGAGGGCGATCGAGGCGCCCGCAAACGTGAGGGCGGAACAGACCACCGCCGCCGCCGCCCAGCTCCATTCCGCGGAGGCGATCACGCTGCCGAAATCCACCTGCGCGAACTGCGGCAGGATGATGTACGCGGCGACCGCGATGCCGACGACCGTGACGACGCCGCGCAGGGTGACGCGGCGCAGCTCGACCGGTTCGATCCGCTCCTGCGAGGGCCGCAGTGCGACGACCTCGTCCCGCAGCGTCGAGAGCAGGTCCTTGCGCTCCTTGAGCGCCTCGCGGGTGGCGCGGGTCATCGCGATCCGCTGCAGCAGCGGCGCGGCCCGGACCACCGCCTCCTCGCCCAGTCCGGCCACCGCCGACCGCACCGCGCGTTCTGGGCCGACCGCGAGCGCCACGGTGGTGAGGGTCTGCGCGACATCGATCCGCAACGTCACGTCATCGGCGGCGAGGTCACCCGCGCCCACCCAGCGCAGTCCGGCCCGCCCGCCCTCCTCGATCATCACGACGTTCGGCCCGAGGTTGCGGTGCGCAACCCGCCGCTGCTGCAGGACGCCGACCATTCGCCAGATCTCGGCCATGTCGTGGTCGTCGAGCTGGTCACCCAGCTCGGCGAGCGACCTCCCCACGGGCTCGACGTAGGCGATGGCCGCGGCGAACGGGCCCACCTCGCATACTGAAACCGGGCGCGGCGCGGGGATCCGGGCTTGCGCGAGTACCAGTCCCATCAGGGTGCGGTGCTCGATCTCGTTGCGCAGTGTGAAGGCCGGCGGCCGGGTGAAGCCGTTGCGCAGCCGCACCACGCGCAGGAACCGGCGTCCCGAGGCCAGCCCGAAGGTGTCCCGGTCGATGACGTGGACGTCGACCGGGAGGGAGTCGGTACTCCCGACATACCGGCGGTCGCCGGAGTCGTTCGCGTCCACGAGCTCGAGCCGCGTCAGCGGTATGCCCGTGGCCGCCAGTGCCTTGGCCACCTCCGTTCCCGGCGGCCGCGTCGACGTCGCGCCGAACGCATACCGGAACCCGAGGCCGACCGACCAACCGAGCAGGAGGGAGCAGACGATCGCCGCCGCCGTCACCGACCCGGACAGGAAACCCGTCACCGCCGTCGCACCGACGACGGCGATGGCCAGCGGCGCGATCCACTTGCGGCCCATGACGTCGGCCACCGTGAGCAGGGCGACGGTGGCGACGATCACGATGTCGAGGGGAGCCGACCGGCCCTCGGAGTTCGCTCGGGTCAACGTCGGCTGCAGGACGTCCAGCGG
>DATLQE010000167.1:0-2655 GCA_035535335.1 Lapillicoccus sp.
TCAAGGCCGGAGCTGACACGCGCTTGTTCGCGGGAGTCGAGGACGAACGGTTCTACTTCGTCCACTCGTATGCGGCGCAGGACTGGACGCTCCACCCCGTCGGGACCTTCGCGGTGGTGGCACCGGTCGTCACCTGGGCGACGCACGGCGTCGACTTCGTTGCCGCCGTCGAGAACGGGCCCCTGTGTGCCACTCAGTTCCATCCGGAGAAGTCCGGCGACGCCGGGGCGCAGCTGCTGGAGAACTGGGTGAGGTCGCTATGAGCACGGGTCCACGGCTGGAGCTGCTGCCGGCCGTCGACATCGCCGACGGTCGCGCGGTTCAGCTGATCCAGGGCGTGGCCGGCAGCGGTGGCGAGTTCGGCGATCCCGTTCAGGCCGCGCTGGCCTGGCAGGACCAGGGCGCCGAGTGGCTCCACCTCGTAGACCTCGACGCCGCCTTCGGTCGAGGTTCCAACCGGGAGCTCGTCGACGCCATCGTCGGGAAGCTCGACATCACGGTGGAGCTGTCCGGGGGGATCCGCGACGCCGCGACGTTGTCCGCCGCGCTCGCCTCCGGCTGCCGCCGGGTCAACCTCGGGACGGCGGCCCTCGAGCAGCCCGAGTGGACCGCGGAGGCGATCGCCGAGCACGGCGACCGGATCGCCGTGGGCCTCGACGTCCGTGGGACCACCCTGGCTGCCCGCGGGTGGACGCGTGAGGGCGGCGACCTGTGGGAGACGCTCGAGCGGCTCGACCGCGAGGGCTGTGCCCGGTACGTCGTCACCGACGTCCACAAGGACGGGATGCTCGCCGGGCCGAACCTCGCCCTGCTCCAGCAGGTGTGCGAGCGCACGTCGCGTCCCGTGGTCGCCAGCGGGGGGGTGTCGACGCTCGATGACGTCCGGGACCTGCGGGGTCTGGTGGACGTCGGCGTCGAGGGGGCGATCATCGGATCGGCGCTCTACCGGGGCGCGTTCACGCTGCCTCAGGCCCTCGACGTGGCCGGGCGGCCATGACGGACCAGCGGCGCGCCGACCGGGAGCGGCACTTCTCCGGCGGCATCTGGGAGAAGGCTTACGGGTACTCCCGCGCCATGCGCGTGGACCGGTTCGTCCTCGTGTCGGGTTGCACGTCGATGGTCGAGGGCCGGGTGAGGTTTCCCGCCGACCCGGGCGCCCAGGTGCGCGTCGCCATCAAGACGGCCCTGGCCGCCCTGGCGGAGCTCGGCGCCGTCGCGGACGACGTCGTCCGCACCCGGATGTACGTCACGCACCGCCGCGACTGCGACGCGGTGGGCCGGGTTCACGCGGAGCTGTTCGGGGCGAACCCCCCGGTGGCGACGATGGTCATCGTGGCCGGGCTGCTCCACCCCGACATGCGTGTCGAGATCGAGGTCGAGGCGGTCCTGCCCGACGTGCGGGCCGGATGAGGGGCGCCTGATGACGGACATCGACAGCGCCGGGACCCCGTGGGCGGGGCGGTACCTCTCCGGAACGGAGTTCGACGACGACGAGGGCGGCGGGGACCCTGAGCTGGCGGAGGCTCTGGCCGAAGCCCACGAACGGCCGTCCGCCGAAGCCGACGCCCGGCTCGCCCGTGCCGCGGCGACCGCCCGCTGGCTGGTTCCCGTGGTCGCGGTCCGGGGCGACGGCAACGAGGGCGAGGGCCCGGATACCGGCGAACCGCAGACCAGCGACCCACACCGCGGCGACACGCGCACCGACATGGCCATCATCACGCTGGTCGCTCCGGACGGCCGTCGCGCGCTCCCGCTCTTCACCAGCGTGGAGGCGCTTGCCGCCTGGGACGCCTCGGCCCGACCGGTACCGGTGTCCGCCGCCCGGGCCGCGCAGGCGGCGGTGGCAGACGGGTGCCAGGTGGCGGTGATCGACCTGGGTGGCGGCCACTCCACCGAGCTGCGGCCGAGCATGCTGTGGGCGCTCGCCCAGGAGATCGAGTGGATGCCTGCGCACTATGACCCCGTGGTCGCGCAAGCGGTGTCGGAGGCCGTCGCGAACGAGGCGGACGTGGTGACCCACCAGCTCGAGGAGGGTGAACCGCTGGGGTGCGGCGTGCTGCGGGTCGTCCTGGGCATCCGCGCCGGGCTGAGCGAGGAGCTGGTCGAGGCGCTCGCCACCCGGATCGGGGAAGAGCTGGCGGCCGACGAGGACTTTCGCGCGCGGGTGGACGAGCTCACGCTGTCCGTGGCGTCGGTCAGGCGATGAGGCCGAGTGGGGCCGGGGTCCGGTCGAGCACCCGGGTCGGGTCCGCGCCGAGCACCTTGTCGAGGACCTCGGCGTAGACCGCTCGGAAGTCGACCGTCGTCTTGAGGTCGCCGTTGTCGAGATCGGTCAACGACGGTTGGTCACCGTGGAACCCCGCCCGGACGGTGTCCCCGACGAGGAACACCGGGCCCGCGGTCCCGTGGTCGGTGCCCTGCGAGGCGTTGGCCCGCACCCGGCGGCCGAACTCTGAGTAAGCCATCACCACGACGTCCTTCGCTCGCGGTGACGCGGCCAGCGCCGACCGGAAGGCGGTGATCGCCTTGTCCACCTGGGTCAGCTGGGCGGTCTGGGCGATCTTCTCGTCCGCGTGGGTGTCGAACCCGGACGCCGAGACCGCGTAGACCCTGGTCGGCACGTCGGCCTTGATGCACCGCGCCACGACGTCCAGC
>DATLQE010000168.1:0-9188 GCA_035535335.1 Lapillicoccus sp.
GCACCGGCCATCCGCGGCACCGGGACGACGTGGGGCACGGCGATGGTCGGTACCCCGGCGGCCACCGCCGACGCCACACCGGCCGGCGAGTCCTCGATGGCCACGCAATCAGCGGCCGCCACGCCGAGAAGACGGGCGGCCGTGAGGTACGGCTCCGGGTGCGGCTTCCCGTGACCGACCGCGTCGCCGGTGACGACGACGTCGAAGAGCCCGTCCGGCGCCAGCGACACGACGAGGTCGGTCAGCGGGCGCCACGACATCGTCACGAGCGCGCTGGGGACGCCAGCCTGGTTCAAGCTCGTGGCGAGCTCGAGGGCACCCGGTCGCCACGGCACCGCCCCACGAATCCGGTCCATGACCCCGTGCATCAGTCGCTCCACGACCGCGGTGACGTCGGCCTCCACCGGCGAGTGGTCGATGATGTACTGCGCCGAGACCTCCAGCGGGTTCCCGACGAGGGCGTGCGCGTGCGCGTCCGTCCACGTCCCGCCGAACGACTCGACGAGCGCGTGCTCCTCCGCCATCCAGTACGGCTCGCTGTCGATGAGGGTCCCGTCCATGTCCCAGAGGACGGCCGCCGGCAGCCGCACCGAGGTCCGGGGCGCGGCGCTCGAGGTCACGACGGAGAAGTCTAGGCACGGCCGAAGCACGGAGAGTGTCGCCCCGGAGGCGGCAGCATAAGGTGGAGGTTCCGGTTCGGCGCCCGCCACCGGACCCGTGGTCTGGAGGTTCCTTGCTCGAGTTCGAGGATGTGACACCGCTGCGCGACCCCATGCTCGTGGCCGCGTTCGAGGGGTGGAACGACGCCGGCGAGGCCGCCTCGGCGGCCGTCGAGCACCTCTCCGCGGTCTGGGACGCCGAGGCCATCGCCGCGCTCGACCCGGAGGACTACTACGACTTCCAGGTCAACCGGCCCAAGGTGCTGCGCGAGGACGGCCAGCGGCGCATCGTCTGGCCCACGACGCGGATCCTCGTGGCGCGCGACACCGGGTTCGGATCGCGCGACGTCGTGCTCGTGGAAGGCATCGAACCATCCACCCGCTGGCGCGCCTTCACGATCGAGCTGCTCGAGTACGCCCAACGTCTCGGCGTCTCCACCTTCGTCACGCTCGGCGCGCTGCTGACGGACGTCCCGCATACTCGCCCCATCCCCGTCACCGCGACCTCCGACGACGAGGACGTCCTGCACCGGCTGGACCTCGAGTCGAGCTCGTACGAGGGGCCCACCGGCATCGTCGGCGTGCTGTCCGACGCGGCGCACCGGGCCGGCGTCCCGTCGCTCAGCTGCTGGGCGGCGGTACCTCACTACGCCGGGAGCTCACCGTCGCCCAAGGCGACCCTGGCGCTGCTCAGCAAGCTCGAGTCCCTGTTCAACGTCACGATCCCGCTGGGAGACCTGCCGGAGTCGGCTCGCGCCTGGGAGCGCGGGGTCAACGAGCTGGCCGAGGACGAGGAGGAGCTGGCCAAGTACGTCCAGTCGCTCGAGGAGTCGACGGACACCGCCGACCTGCCCGAGGCCAGCGGCGACGCCATCGCCCGCGAGTTCGAGCGCTACCTGCGCCGTCGCGGCGACGAGGGACCCTCGACGCGCTGAACCCTGCTGAGCCAGAGGTACTGACCCGCTAGACGCGCACGCCGAGGAGCGCGTCGCAGGTGCGCCCGACCAGCCCCGGCGCGCCGAGCACGTCGCCGCCCTCCGCGAGGGACCGGGCGACCCACGCGTCGACCGCGGCCAGTGCACCAGGCGTGTCGAGGTCGTCGGCGAGGCATGCCCGCACGGCGGCGAGAGTGCCGTCGGCCTCCGGACCGCCGTTCGTCGACAGTCCGGCCCGCCATGCGCCGAGCCGGTTCTCGGCCTCGGTCAACACCGCGTCGGACCACTCCCAGGGGATTCGGTAGTGATGGGCCAGCAGCGCCAACCGGATCGCCATCGGGTCGACACCGCGCTGTCGCAGCGCGGAGACGAATACCAGGTTGCCCTGGGACTTGCTCATCTTCGCGCCGTCGTACCCCACCATCGCCTGGTGGACGAAGGTCCGCGCGAACGGTGCCACGCCGGCCAGCGACACTCCGTGGCCGGCACTCATCTCGTGGTGCGGGAAGACCAGGTCGGTCCCCCCTCCCTGGATGTGGAAGGGCATGCCGAGGTGCTGGAGGGCGATGGTCGCGCACTCGATGTGCCAGCCTGGCCGGCCGTCGCCGAGGGCCCCACCCGGCCAGGCCGGTTCGCCAGCACGACGGGCGCGCCACAGAACCGGGTCGAGCGCGTTGTGCTTTCCTGCCCGCTCCGGATCGCCACCGCGCTCGGTGAACAGCTCCAGCATCTCCTGGCGGTCGAGGTGCGAGACCGCGCCGAAGCTCGGCTGCGCGGTCGCGTCGAAGTACACGTCCTGACCGCCCTCTGGAGCATCGAGCCGGTAGGCGGAGCCGTTCGCCTCGAGCTCCTCGACCGCCTTGACGATCAGCGGTATGGACTCCACGGCGCCGACGAAGTAGGTCGGCGCGATGACCTGGAGCGCGGTCATGTCCTCCGCGAAGAGGGCCGTCTGCTCGCGAGCCAGCTCGTCCCACGCCTTACCGTCACGGTGCGCGCGTTCGAGGAGCGGGTCGTCGACGTCGGTGACGTTCTGGACATAGATCACCGGCCGCCCGGCGTCCCGCAAGGCGCGGACCACCAGGTCGAACGTGACGTAGGTAGCGGCATGCCCCAGGTGGGTCGCGTCGTACGGCGTGATCCCGCAGACGTACATCGTCACGGGACCCTGCGAGGCGATTTCGTCCAGGCCACCGCCGACCGTGTCGTGGAGGCGAAGCGGGCCGCCGGCTCCCGGCACTACGGGCAGGAACGGCGAGGGCCACGAGATCACGGCGTGAGCCTAGACGAGGGTAGGCGATGAGCCGGCCGAGGTACGCCGCGGAGCCGCACCGACGAACCCGTCAGAGGGCGGGCCACGGGATGGCCGGCCAGCCGCGGCTGGGCCGCGGATGCCGCCGGGACCGCAACAGCGCGGTCACCCGCCGCACCAGGGCGCGGACGTCGCCGCGAGGAAGCAGGCGGTCCAGGTCGGCGCTTAACGGAGAGGCTGGGTTGTCGAGCAGCTCGTGGAGGCGCTCCAACCGCTCGACGTCGACCTCCCGCAACGGATCGCCGGCCCAGCCCCACAGCACGGTACGCAGCTTGGGCTCGGGGCTGAACGTCACCCCATGGTCGAAGCCCCACAACGCTCCGGTGCCGTCGCGCTGCAGGTGGGATCCCTTCCGGTCGCCGTTGTTGACGACCGCATCGAGCACCGCGACGTCTCGGACGTCGTCCCGGTTCTCGTGGATCACCCTGACCGCGCGCCCGCCGCCGATCTCGCCGTCGATCACCGAGAGCCACCCGTCAGGAACGGACCGCGGTGCGCAGATGTCGACCGGCCGGCCGTTGACCGGCGGCGTGAACGGGTCGCCGATCCACAGCTGCGCCGATCCGACCCCCAGTGGCCCATCGATCAGGACGGTCGGCGGCACCACGTCCCAACCGGCTGCCCGGGACACCGCGAACGTCGCGACCTCACGGCCGGCCAGCGTCCCCTCGGGAAAGTCCCAGAGCGGCCGCTCCCCCCGAACCGGCTTGTAGATCACCCGGACCGGCGCTCCGGTCGCCTCGGCCGCAGGAGCCGCGGCCGCGCCCTGCACCTCACAGAGCAGCGCGATGTTCGAGGAGTCGGTGATCTGACCGACGACCTCGAAGTCGCCTCCCGTCAGCGCCTCGACGACCGCCTGAACCTCGGCGGCCGACCCCGGGCCGTCCATCGGTCAGCGCTTGTAGCCGTTGGCCCGGGGGCACACGTGGCCGGTCGGATCGAGCGGGCCGCCGCAGAACGGGCACGGCGGGCGGCCGGCGGACACCAGCGCCCGGGCGCGGCGGACGAAGGAGCGGGCCTGCGGCGGGCTGAGCACGACCCGGACCGACTGCCGCGACGCCATCGACTCGAGGAACGCCTCGGGAACCTCGGCCGACTCCTCGCCCTCACCCTCACCGGAGCCCCACTCCTCCTCCGTGTCCGGGATGTCGGCGTCGAAGGCCTCGATGACGATGACCGCCCGGTTGGGGTCCCACGCCAGCGACAGCGTGGCCACCCGGAACTCGTCCTCGATCGGCGTCGCCAGTGGCTCGTTGTCTTCGGGCCCGGCGACCGCCGCCTCTCCTGCGAACTGGTCCAAGACGTCGTCCACCCGCTCGGCCAGGATCGCCACCTGTTCCTTCTCGCAGGACACCGAGACGACCCTCCGTCCGCTCAAGGCCTGGAGGAAGAAGACCCGCTGCCCGGGCGATCCGACGGTGCCGACGACGAACCGGTCTGGCGGGTCGAAGTCGTGGACCGGCATACCGCTAACCTAACCCGCACCGCCGCCGACGGCGGCGTCACCCGAGTCCACCTGAGCCTCACCCGGATCCTCCGGCCCGTCGCCCTCGTCGGCCTTCTTGGGGGGCGGGCGGAGCGCGCCGAGGTCTCCTCCGGTGTCGTTGCTCCGCAGCAGGAACGGCCGCCGCGCGGTGTAGCGAACCACCGACACCGAGGCGGGGTCGACCTGGATCCGCTGGAACTGGTCGAGGTGCGCACCCGCCGCGTCCGCCAGGATGGACTTGATGACGTCGCCGTGAGACACGGCCACCCAGATCGCGTCGGAGCCGTGGGCCTGCTCGACCTCCGCGTCGAGACCCCGCACGGCGTCGAGCGCCCGCGACTGCATCTGCGCCATCGACTCGCCGGGGTACTCGTCACCGTCCGGGAACCGCACCGCGGACGGCTGGTCCTGGACCACCCGCCACAACTCCTCCTTGGCCAGCTCTCCGATCTTGCGCCCGGTCCACGCGCCGTACCGTGCTTCCCCGAGACGGTCGTCGTCCTCGATCGGTATGCCCTCGGCCGCCTTGGCGACGACGATCGCGGCGGTCTCCTGGCACCGCTGCAAGGGCGACGAGACCACCCGGCACACCGTGATGCCGGCGTCCGCGATGCGGGCGGCGAGCGCCTCGGCCTGCCCTCGACCGTGGTCGTCGAGCCCGATTCCGGGCGTCCAGCCGGCGAGAACGCCGGACGTGTTGGCCACCGTGCGCCCATGACGCACGAGCAGGACGGTGGCCACGACGTCACTCTAGGTGGCCGCGAGCACGCCGGTCGCCAGGGCCACCACGAGGACCGCCCCGAGCGCCACGCGGTACCAGACGAACGGCTTGAGGGTGTTCGTCGCGACGAACCGCAGCAGCCAGGCGATCGACGCATACGCCACGACGAAGGCGACTACCACTCCGACGGCCATCTGGCCGGTGCCCAGGTTCGACAGGTCGGTCGTCGCCGCTTCGTAGACCCCCGCAGCAGTCAGCGCCGGGATCGCGAGGAAGAACGACAGCCGCGTGGCCGTCACCCGGTCGATCCCGCGGAACAGGCCGGCCGAGATGGTCGCGCCGGAGCGGCTGACGCCGGGTACCAGCGAGAAGCACTGAACGAGGCCGATGACGATCCCGTCGCGGACGCCGACCCTGCCCTCCCCCCGGACTCGTTCCTCACGCGCGAGCTTCGCATGGCGCGACTCCGCCAGCCACATCACGCCGCTCCACAGGATCAGGGCCACCGCAACGACCCAGAGGCTGCGCAGTGGCCCGGCGATGATGTCCCTCAGGGCGAAACCCACCACGGCAACGGGGATCGATCCGACGATCACCGCCCAGGCCAGCCAGTAGTCGTGGTGCTCGCGCGCCCCGGCACTGACCAGACCGCGGGCCCAGGCGCCGATGAGGCGGACGATGTCGCGAAAGAAGTAGACGAACGTGGCCGCGATCGCGCCGAGCTGGATGATCGCGGTGTATGCGGTGACCTCCGGTGCGTCGACCTCCAGCCCCATCAGCTTCTCAGCGATGGTCAGGTGCGCCGTCGACGACACGGGAAGGAACTCAGTGAGTCCCTCCACAATGCCGAGGATGACGGACTGGAGGTAGGTGAGGTCGGACACGGGCCGCAACCGTAGCCGACGACCATGCGGCTCCCTCAGGAACCGCCTCAGCCGACCAGCTCGGCCATGGTGCGGACCATCTCCAGGCGCTGCTCGACCCGCGGGGTGAACGCCGAGACGGTGAGCGTCGTCACCCCCGCCTCGGCGTACCGACCCACCCGCTCCGCGATCCGCTCACGCGGACCGATGAGCGACGTCGCGTCGATGAACTCGAACGGCACCGCCGCGGCGGCGTCTCGGTGCCGGCCGTCGAGGTAGAGCTCCTGGATCCTCGCGGCGTCCTCCTCGAACCCCATGCGGCCGGCCAGCTGGTTGTAGAAGTTCTGCTCGCGCGAGCCCATGCCGCCGATGTAGAGCGCGGCGTAGCCGGCCACCGCCCGGGCGGCGCGCTCGACGTCGTCGTCGATGATCACCGGGACCGTTGGCACGACGTCGAATCCGTCCAGCGGATCGTTCTCGGTTCCCTTGCCGGTCCGCCGCCGCCCGGCACGCACCGACTCCAGCAGGTCGCCGCTGTGCTCGGGGCTGTAGAAGATCGCCAGCCACCCGTCGGCGATCTCCCCAGCGAGCTCGAGGTTCTTGGGGCCGACAGCGGCGAGGTAGATCGGTACCTGCGGTCGGACGGGGTGGACGGTGAGCTTGAGCGCCTTGCCCGGGCCGTCCGGGATGGGCAGGGTCCAGTGCTTGCCTTGGTAGGCAACGGTTTCGCGGCGCAGTGCCATGCGCACGATGTCGACGTACTCACGCGTCCGGCCGAGCGGCGCCGCGAACGGCACGCCGTGCCACCCCTCGCTCACCTGGGGTCCCGAGACACCGAGGCCCAGCCGGAAGCGGCCGCCCGACAGCGTGTCGATCGTTGCTGCGGTCATCGCCGTCATCGCGGGCGACCGCGCGGGGATCTGCATCGCCGCGGCACCCAGGTCGATCCGCGTCGTGCGGGCACCGACCCACGAGAGGACGGTCGGCGCGTCCGAGCCGTACGCCTCGGCGGCCCACGCCACCGCATACCCCAGCCGGTCCGCCTCGAGCGCGGCGGCGAGGTTGTCGGCGTCGTTCCCCGCCCCCCAGTACCCGAGGTTGAGCCCCAGCTGCATGCGCCGAAGGCTATAGCGCGGGGCGCGGCGGCCCGCCCCGTACCAGCGGATAGCGTTCCGGTATGCGCCGCAGGAGGGTGGGGGGCTCCGGGCTCAGCGTGTCGCGGCTCGGCCTCGGGACGGCCATGTGGGGCGAGCCCCTCGACGATGAGGTCTGCCGCGACCTGCTGCTGGCCTACGTCCAGGCCGGCGGCACACTGCTGGACACGGCGCACAGCTACGGCTTCGGTCGATCCGAGCAGATCGTGGGCGAGCTGCTGCGCGACGTGGTCCCACGCGACGAGCTGACGATCTGCACCAAGGCCGGCGTCGCCCGCACTCCCGACGATCGGGTCGTCGACACGTCGCGGGGAGCGCTGCTGCGCCACCTCGACGCGTCGCTGGGGCGGCTCGGCACCGAGTACGTCGATCTCTGGCTCGCCCACACCTGGAGTGACACGGCCCCGCTCGAGGAGACGGTCAGCGCGCTCGAGTATGCGGTGACGTCGGGTCGGGCCCGTTACGTGGGAGTGTCGAACTACTCCGGTTGGCAGACCGCCCGGGCGTTCTCACTGCTGGAGAGCGCGCGAGTGCCGTTGGTGGCCAACGAGGTCGAGTACTCGCTGGTCGTGAGGGACGCGGAGGAGGAGCTGGTGACCGCGGCCGCAGCGCTCGGGTTCGGGCTGCTGGCCTACTCGCCCCTCGCGCGCGGCGTCCTGAGCGGGAAGTACCGCTCCGGTGTCTCGAGCGGCTCCCGGGCGCCGGCCCGCTCCGTCTCGACGTACGTGCGCGACCGGCTGGGCGCCCGGTCCACGGCCGTGGTCGACGCTGTGTCGACCGCGGCCGGTGGTCTTGACGTGACCGCCACCGAAGTGGCACTCGCGTGGGTGCGAGACCGCCCCGGAGTCACCGCCCCCATCGTGGCCTGCCGATCGGTGGTCGAGCTGCATACCGCCCTGGCGAGCGAGAACCTCGAGCTCCCACCGGAGATCGTCGCCGCGCTGGACGACGTCAGCGACTGACCGGACGGGTGCCGGCGCCTTCCGCCCCGGCGTCGGGCTCCCCCTCGACCTCGCCCTCGAGGACGTCGCCCTCGAGTTCGTCGTCGTCGTCGAGGTCATCCTCGTCCAGGTCGTCCTCGTCCTCGTCGTCCTCGTCGTCCTCGTCGTCCTCGTCGTCCTCGTCGTCGAGGTCCTCGAGATCGTCATCATCCTCATCGTCGAGGTCGTCGTCCTCGTCGTCGTCCTCATCGTCGAGGTCGTCGTCCTCGTCGTCCTCGTCGTCGTCCTCGTCGTACGGCCCGTCGAGCGGCGTGGTCACCCCGGTGGCCTCGAAGAGCGCCTCGTCGTAGTCGAAGAACGCGTCGGTCAGCTCCTCGGCCGCCGACACGACGCCGGGATCGTCCGGGTCGCGACGCGATGTCGCGACCTCGAGATGCCGGTCCAGGGCGGCCACGAGAGAGCTCAGCGCGGCCCGCGGGTCAGCGGTCATGTCACGACCGTATCGGCTGTGAGCAACAATGGGCGACGATGCCGACCTCACACCCGAAGACCCGGGCCGCGTCGGGCGTGGAGTACGAGTACCGCGTCCTGACCTTCCCCCGGACCGTCTCTCGAGCCGAGATGCGCCGCTCGCTGGGTGAACACGCCGAGTACGACCACTGGGAGCTCGCCCGCACCGTCCTCTACGTCGGAGGCATCCGTCGTGCGTGGCTGCGGCGCCGGGTCATCCGCGTCCAGCGAACGGCCTAACGAGCGACTGGTTCGGGGACCGGCCGCCCAGCCCTTCCGAGCCAGGCGGCCGGCCGTCGACTCAGGCCACGGTGGCGCTGAACCGCTGCTCGTCCGGGTCGAACTCGACGACCCGGAGGTGCATCAGCGTGCCGACGCCCTCGCGAGTGGCCCGCACGAGGCCGGGCACGCCGGCCTCGGTCCGGACGAGCACGCCGAAGGGCGTCACCGTCGTGACGACCGCGTCGACCTCGTCACCAGCGCTGAGGGAAGTGCGCGTCATGCGTCTCACCCCCTTCCGCAGAAAATCGGGGTGACCTTGGCGGCTGAGGCGACCGGCCGCGATCATCCCTTCTGCCGTCGCGGCGGTGGCCTCAGGGCTCCGCCA
>DATLQE010000169.1:0-2543 GCA_035535335.1 Lapillicoccus sp.
CGAGCAGCGCGCTCAGCTCGATGTACTGGCGCAGGTGCGGGAACGTCATGTTCCAGAAGATCTGCCAGCTGGTGGCGCCGTCGATCTTGGCCGCCTCGACGACGTCGAGCGGGCGGCTCTGGAGGCCGGCCAGCAGGATCAACATCATGAACGGGGTCCACTGCCAGACCAGCGCCGCGATGATCGCCCAGAGTGGCGCCTGGCTGATCCAGTCCGGTTGTGGCCAGGTCTGTCCGAACAGGTTGCCGACCCATCGGAGCACCCCGTTGAAGAGTCCGTACTCGGGGTTGAACAGCGCGTGCTTCCAGAGCAGCGCGGCCGCCACGGGAACGATGAGGAACGGCGTGATCATCATCGTCCGGACGATCCCACGGCCGCGGAACTGGCGGTCGAGGAGCAGTGCGATGAGGAGGCCGAGGACGAGGCTGATGAGGACGACGGCCACCGTCAGCACGACGGTGACGACGATGGCAGAGCGGGTGTTCGCGTCGGTGAGCACCCGCCGGTAGTTGTCGATCCCGGTGAAGCCGATCTCGTCCGGGTAGTAGGCGTTCCAGTTCATGAACGAGATGCCGAGCGTCACGATGAACGGCAGCTGCGTGATGATGATCATGAAGATCAGCGCGGGCAGGAGTGGCGCACGGCGGGCCCAGGCGCCGGCGCGAGCCAGGGCGGAGTCGTCCGGGGGCGTGGTCGGCGGGGCGCCGGTGCGGGTGGACTCGGCGACGGCGCTCATGAGTCTTCCTTCCTGGTTTCGGTGCGTAGGTAGCGACTGGCCCGCGGTCGTGAGCGGCCCTCAACCGCTCGCCGGTTCACTGCCTACCCTTGGACTGGTACCGGTCGGCGACGTCCGCGGCGAGGTCCTGTCCGGTGTTCAAGGCCTCCTGGACGCTCATCCGGCCGGCGATCGCCGAGCTGACGTCCTGCGAGACCTGGGTGCCGAGGTCGGGGAACTCGGGGATGTCGACGAACTGGATCCCCGGTGCCGGCCGCGGCTGCACGCCTGGGTTGTTCGGGTCCGCGGACTCGATGGCCGCCTTGGTGGGCGTCGCGAACGCCGACGCGACCTTGAGGTAGTCGGGGTTGTCGTAGGTCGAGGCGCGCTTGCCGGCCGGGACCTTGGACCAGCCGAGCTGCTGGCCGACCAGCTCCTCGTACTCCTTGCTGGAGGCCCAGGACACGAACTTCCAGGCATTGTCCTTCTTGGTGCTGGCCGCCTGGATGCCCCAGGCCCACGAGTACAGCCACCCCGAGCTCTTCGTCAGCTTCACCGGAGCCGCGACGTAGCCGATCTTGCCCTTGACCGGGGAATCCTCGGCTTCGAGCGAGCCGGCGGCCGACGTCGCGTCGTACCACATGGCGACGTTGCCCTGGACCAGGTTGTTGAGGCACTCGGTGAACCCCGCCTGCGGAGCGCCCTTCTCGCCGTGCGTCTGGACGAGGTTGACGTAGAAGTTCGTCGCGTCGACGAACGGCTGGGCGTTCACCCCTGGCGTCCAGTCCTTCTCGAACCAAGTGCCGCCGAAGGTGTTCACCACCGTCGTCAGCGGGGCGAAGATCTGGCCCCACCCGGGCTGGCCGCGCAGGCAGATGCCCTTCATGTTCTGCTGGGCCCCGTCCACCTTGGCGGCGATGTCGGCGACGTCGTCCCACGTCGGGTTCGGGGGCATGGTGACGCCCTTCGAATCCAGGACGTCCTTGCGGTACATGAGGAACGACGACTCGCCGTAGAACGGCTCGCCGTAGACGACACCGTCCTTGGACATCGACTCGGTCATCGGCTTGAGGATGTCGTCCTGGTCGAACGCCGTGTCCTTGGCGATGTAGTCGCTGAGCGGCGCGATCCACTTGCTGCGCGCGTAGATCGGGATCTCGAAGTTGCTGACCGTGGCGACGTCGTACTGCCCCGCCTGGCTGGAGAACTCCTGGCTGATCTTGTCGCGGACGTCGTTCTCCGGAAGCACCGTGAAGTTGACCTTGATGCCCGTTTTGGCCGTGAAGTTGTCCGCCGTCAGCTTCTGCAGGTCGACCATCTGGGAGTTGTTAACCATGAGGACGTTGATCGTGTCGGCGCCACCGCCACCTCCGGCGCTGCCCCAGCCGACCGAGCCACAGCCGGCGAGCACCACCGAGACCACCAGTCCCCCGCCGACGACCACGCCGGCCCGGGCCCGCCGCATACCGACCCTGCGTCCTGTCCGACCCGCCACACCGACTCCCTCGTCTCGGGACCACGCCGACGTGGTCCGGGCGTAACGCTCATATGAGCGTCTGCCTGCTCGTATGCTGTCTTCGGAGTCAACCGCTGCGGAGTGCTTGTGTCAAGCGTTGGTCCTCCAAAGGCCGTCGAAGCGCCCGGCCACCGCCGTAAAGTGCGGCGGAAGCCGCACACTGCCGAGCCGGGGGGCCGAGCGGAGCGATGGCCGGTGCGCCGGAGCACCGAGCGAAGGGAGTCGGGATGGAGCCAACCGAGCTGACCGCCGGCCCGGCGCAGCTCGTGCTCACGGCGACGGTCGCCCGGCGCTACTACGTGGACGGCCGGT
>DATLQE010000170.1:0-3666 GCA_035535335.1 Lapillicoccus sp.
CGACCGTCCGGGATGCCGGACGCTCGACTCCCGACTCGGTGACGAGCATCCTGTTCAGGTATGAGCCGAGTCAGCGACGACCGCAGACTGGTCCTGCTGCGTCACGCCAAGGCCGAGCAGGTGCCCGGTAAGCCCGACCACGACCGCGAGCTGACCGACCGCGGGCAGCGCGACGCCACGGCGGCCGGCCGTTGGCTGCGCGACCAGGGCGTCGTGGCGGAGCTCGTCATCTGCTCGACGTCGAAGCGGACGCGGCAGACGTGGGAGTACGCGGCCCGGGGCGGCGCGCATACCGAGTTCGTCGAGTATCGGCGCGCCGTCTACCAGAACGGCTCCGCCGGTGTCCTCGAGACGATCCGCGAGGACGCGGGAGAGGTCCGGACGCTCGTGGTCGTCGGGCACGCCCCGTCCATCCCCGACCTGGCCAGCGGCCTCACCGACGGCCAGGGCTCCCCGGACGCGCACGTGGCGATGGGAGAGGGCTACCCCACCTGTGGACTCGCCGTGCTCCGGTTTCCCGGCGAGTGGCCCGACCTGGAGATGGGTGACTGCAGTCTCGACCGGTTCCACGTCTGCCGCGGATAGCGCGTGTTACTGCTGTGACCGCTGTGGTGGTTGCTCTTAGACTCCACCGCGAGAGACCACACCGCTGACGGCCTCACAGACCGGGGGAACAGACATGGCCGATGCCGCACGCATTCTTGACATGACGGGCAAGGCGCTCGCCGAGGCGGTGGGGACGTTCATCCTCGTCTTCTGACCTTCCTGCTCGTTTTCGTCGTGCTCTTGGTGACCAGCCGGGCTGCGGCGCGGGGATTCGCCGGTCTGGCCATCGGCCTGGTGCTCACGGTGATTCACCTCGTCGGCATCCCGCTCGACGGCACCTCGGTGAACCCCGCCCGCTCCATCGGCCCGGCACTGTTCAACGGTGGAGACTGGCTCGCCCATCTGTGGGAGTTCATCGTCTTCCCGCTCATCGGCGGAGCCGTCGCGGCCGTCGTGGCGCCGTTGTTCGAGACGGCGGTACCCAAGGGCGACGTCGACCCGACCGGCGCGACGGTGCCGGAGCCGGAGCCGTCGAGCTCGCGCGTACGCTCGGCGCCATGACCGTCTCGACATCCCCGACGCCTGACCTCAAGCCGCGGAGTCGCGACGTCACCGACGGTCTCGAGAAGACCGCCGCGCGAGGGATGCTTCGCGCCGTCGGGATGGGCGACGACGACTTCGCCAAGCCGCAGATCGGCGTCGCCAGCTCGTGGAACGAGATCACGCCCTGCAACCTGTCGCTCGACCGGCTGGCCGGCGCGGTCAAGGACGGGGTGTTCTCCGCCGGCGGCTATCCCCTTGAGTTCGGGACGATCTCGGTCTCCGACGGGATCGCCATGGGTCACGAGGGGATGCACTTCTCGCTCGTCTCGCGGGAGGTGATCGCCGACTCCGTCGAGACGGTGATGATGGCCGAGCGGCTCGACGGCTCCGTGCTTCTCGCCGGTTGCGACAAGTCCCTGCCCGGCATGCTCATGGCCGCCGCGCGGCTCGACCTCGCATCGGTCTTCCTGTATGCGGGTTCGATCCTGCCCGGGATCGCCAAGCTCTCCGACGGCTCGGAGCGGACGGTGACGATCATCGACGCCTTCGAGGCGGTCGGCGCGTGCGCCGCCGGCAAGATGTCGCGCGAGGACGTCGACGCGATCGAGCGGGCCATCTGCCCGGGCGAGGGCGCCTGCGGCGGCATGTACACCGCCAACACCATGGCCTCGGTGGCCGAGGCGATCGGGATGTCCATCCCGGGATCGGCGGCCCCGCCGGCGACCGACCGGCGGCGGGACGGGTTCGCGCGCAAGTCCGGCGAGGCGGTCGTCGAGCTGCTGCGGCGAGGGATCACCGCGCGGCAGATCATGACCAAGGAGGCGTTCGAGAACGCCATCGCTGTCGTCATGGCCTTCGGCGGCTCCACCAATGCGGTGCTGCACCTGCTCGCCATCGCCCACGAGGCCGACGTCGACCTCACCATCGACGACTTCCGGCGGATCGGCGGACGGGTGCCGCACCTGGCCGACGTCAAGCCGTTCGGCGCCTACGTCATGACCGACATCGACCGCGTCGGCGGCGTGCCGGTCGTCATGAAGGCGCTGCTCGACGCCGGACTGCTCCATGGCGACTGCCTGACCGTGACCGGTAAGACCGTTGCCGAGAACCTCGCCGGCATCAACCCGCCCGACCCGGACGGCAAGGTGGTCCGCGCGCTCCAAGAACCGATCCACAAGACCGGCGGGATCACCATCCTCACCGGGTCGCTCGCCCCCGAGGGGGCGGTGGTGAAGTCGGCCGGGTTCGACGAGGACGTCTTCACGGGGACCGCACGGGTCTTCGACGGCGAGCGGGCGGCCATGGACGCGGTCGAGTCGAACTCGCTCAAGGCCGGCGACGTCGTGGTGATCCGCTACGAGGGTCCCAAGGGCGGTCCCGGGATGCGCGAGATGCTTGCGGTGACGGGCGCGATCAAGGGCGCCGGGCTCGGCAAGGACGTGTTGTTACTCACCGACGGCCGGTTCTCCGGCGGGACCACCGGGCTCTGTGTCGGTCACGTGGCGCCGGAGGCGGTCGACGGCGGACCGATCGCGTTCGTGCGGGACGGTGATGCGATCACCCTCGACGTCGCCAGGGCGACCCTGGACGTCGATGTGCCGGCTGAGGAACTGGCCCGCCGCGCCGTGGGATTCACGCCTCCGGCGCCGAAGTACCCCCGCGGCGTCCTCGGCAAGTACCACCGGCTCGTCGGCAGCGCCAGCAAGGGCGCCGTCTGCGACTGATTCTGTTGCCATTTGCTCGGCGATTGCTTGGAGATTGCTCGGCCGAACGGCCGAATCTTCGGCGAGTCTCCGGTGGCGGGCCGTCCTGAGTGCTGAGAATTCAGGGAAGAGCACGTTGGCGCCCCGCCGGGAAGGGGGTGAACCGGTGTCCACGGTGACAGGTACCAGTGCGGGCTGCATCGGTCGCAGCCTCGACAGGCCCGAGACCGAGCTCGCTGCCTTGCGCTCGCAGGGCTTGATACTGCTCGCCATGCACCTGACCTGGAACGGTCACAGCTTCACGGTCGAGGACATCGGTGAGCGGATGGCAATCATCGAGGATCTGCCAGACGGGACGCTGTGGGTGTCCACCGGGACCGCCGCCGGCCACTACACGATCCGCAGGTTCGCCGCCCAGAGCTGGCACAGCTCGCCACCTGGCCCAGCGATCAGCACCATGTCCGACGTCGGTGTCCTCGAGGTGCTCAACCTGATCGATGCGGCCTGATTTTCCGGCGGAGGAACCGCGTCACACGGCTATGGCGCGGTGCAGCCAGGTCTGGGTGATCTCCATGCCAACCCGCTCGTAGAGGCCGAGCGCCCCGGTCCGAGAGTCGGTCGACAGCTCGGCGCGGGCCATTCCGGCGCCCCGCGACACCTCGAAGCAGTCGACGAGCAGCGCCCGCGCCAGGCCGCGCCCCCGCTGGTCCTGGCGCACGGCGAGAGACATGACGTACCCGCTGTCCCGGCTGGGCAGCACCCACCCGACGCCGACGACCTCACCCGACGGGTCGGCGGCGACGCGCAGGTGCCACGGCTCGAACCCCGGCCGTCGTACGACCTCCGCCTCCCAGTCCTCGAAGGCATTCGGCGT
>DATLQE010000171.1:0-4309 GCA_035535335.1 Lapillicoccus sp.
CCCATGGGTTCGGACGTTGTGGGCTCCCCACAGCCGACGGAACAGATCGCTGCGGGTCGACAGTTCCCCGACGAGGTCCTGCATGGCTCGGTCGTGTGGGTCCCGGCCGGCTTCGGCGCGCATGATCGCCACGCACATCTCTGCGAACAGCTCCCAGTCGGGGTAGAAGTCCCGGGAGGCTGGATCAAGGAACTGGAACCGGGCGAAGTTCGCGGGACGGCCACCGTCGCCGATCATCGGCGCGTAGACCGCACGGCCGAGCGCGTTGATGGCCACGAGGTCCTGGCGGGCGTCCCGCACCAGCGCGACTCCCTCGGTGAAGGCCTCCAGCGTCCACTGCAGCGCGGGACGTGACGCCGCGTGCTTGTCAGGTCGGCGGCGGGCGCGCCGGGACAGCGGGACACCATCGGCCGCCCGCGCCAGGTCGAACAGGTGCGCGTGCTCGGTCTCGTCCAGCCTCAGCGCCCGCGCGATCGCGTCCAGCACCGACGACGAGGCGCCGGCAATGTCCCCCCGCTCGATCCGCGAGTAGTACTCCACGCTCACACCGGCGAGCACGGCGACCTCGGCGCGACGCAGACCCGCCACCCGCCGGTTCACCCCGCCAGGCAGACCGGTCTCCTGCGGGCTCAGCTTCGCCCGCCGCGACATCAAGAAGTCACGAACTTCGGTCCGGTTGTCCATTCGAGCAGGTTAAGTGTCGACGTCGCCCTCAGGGATGCCCTGTCAAGACACCCCTCTGGCGCGAACCACTCGGCGGACAGGTCTGGATCTCCACCGACAGGTGTCGGTGGAGAGCCAGACCGGCCTATCCGCGGCTCAGCGCAACCAGCGGTGCTTCCTGACGAAGTCGAGGTTGCCCCACCACTTGCCCAGACCCCACGTGTCCCCAGCGAGGGTGACGGCGGAGATGATGAGCAGCAGCGCCTCGTGCCAGTGCGAGTCGACGAGAGGGTTGGTCGAGCCGCTGACGACCTTGCCGTCCACGAGGCTGGTCGCGGTGGGCCACTCGGCCAGGAACATGAAGAGCATCAGGAGCGTGCCGGCAACGGCGGCGATGCGCAGCCCGGCTCCGGCGATCATGGCCACGCCGATGCCCAGCAGGCCGATCATGAACAGCCAGTCACCGAACGGGTTCGCGAAGACCTGGAAGACGTCCTTGAACGGACCCTCGATGCTCTTGATGAAGCCCTGAGCCGGCGTGCCGCCGTTGATCCAGGCGCGCGAGGACGGGGTGGCGAAGCCAAGACCGAAGAGCTTGTCGACGAACGCCCACAGGAACGTGAAGCCGATGACGACTCGCGCGATCGCGAGGACCTTGCGAACTCCGGGGCGGGTGACGATCGACTCCTGCGTTTCAGCCTCAACCCGGTACTGCGATGGATGGGTGGTGGCAGACATTTCCGACTCCTCTACGGGGGTTGCGAGGCCGCGTTTTTGGCCTCACCACAAGCCTGTATGCGTCGTCCTCGGGCCAACAGGGCCGAAGGTCCCAGCCCAGTCCGGAAATTGTTCGGAGCGTGGATCGAGCGAGCCGAGTCGAGCGCGTCCGCTCGTGCGTTCACGACACGGAGCCAGACGCCAGGACGCGACCGGGCAGTGGGCGCGGGAGATCACCCGGCGCGACCAGAGCCCAGCGCGAGTGCCGATAGCGGACTGTGCTTGCGACTTCCCACCACGAGCAGTCGGGCGTTCAGGGGATCGGAGTCAGTGCTGCTCCAGCTGCCATCCCGCGCCTCCTGACTGGATGTCGTCAGCCTGGCAACGGCGCTTTCCCCTCGTCAGGGTCGTTGGTCCCAGGGTGAGCGGTGTCCTCGCAGGTCTGTCACGGCCACCGGCCGGTGATCTCCAGCTCCAGGCGTCGGGATCGATCGCTTCGACACGCATACCGGCGGACCTCGGAGGACCACCGGCAGCCCGGTAGCGGAGCCCGGCCACCCTCCTCGCGTTCCTCGATCTGTTCGTCTCCGTCCGATTGAGTGGGCGACCCCGCGCCAAAGAGCGACAAGCCGGTGCCAAGATGCCGCCATGGAAGAGGCGACGGCAGGCGTCGAGGAGCGCGAGCCCGCATCGAACATGGCGCCTGCCGGCGTGTTCGCGGAGCTGGCGCGATCCCTTGCCGAAGCGACCGGCATGGTGCCCACCCTCCAAGAGATCGTCGACTACGCCATCGTCGTCGTGCCGTGCCATTGGGCAGCGGTGGCGGCGACCGACGAGATCGGCCCGCATCCGGCTCGGTTGGCGGCATCCACCGATCACAGCTTGATGGCGACGGTCGCGGACATTGCCGGTGGTGCCGGGATGAGCCCCGGTTGGGCCGCCTTCTTGGACGCCTCCACGGTATGCGTCCCGGACTTGGCCATCGAGGGTCGCTACCCGGTCTATGCGCAGGCGATGGTCGAGCGCACGCCGATCCGTTCAGTGTTGTCGTTCGGTCTACAGCTGCGGGAAGAGCGGCTGGGAGTTCTGTCGATGTACGGCAAGTCGCCGAACTTCTTCGCCGAAGGCGCGGTGGAGCGAGCGAGTTTGCTGGCGGACCACGGCGCGATTGCCATCGAGGCGGAACTCCAGGCGCGCCGTGCGGAAACCCTGGAGGCCGCTCTGCGAAGCAACCGGACCGTCGGTGTCGCCCTGGGCATCCTCATGGAGCGGCACGATCTCACCGCGGACGCCGCCTTCCAGGTACTCCGACGAATCAGCAGCCACAGCAACCGGAAGCTGGCGGTGATCGCCGAGGAACTGGTCACCACCGGCCAGCTGCCCGCGGGGTGACAGCGAAGCTCTGCCTCGGGGTCGACGTGTCAACCGGAAGGGCGACCTGTGCGTCTGATGGGTGTCCGGAGGAGGAGGACCCCATGAAATCGAACCGCAGCGCCGCACGCACCACCCGACAATGGGCTTTTACCGCCGGGGTCCTGCTGTTGGCGGGCTGCGGTTCGGGGGCGGCCACCATGGCCGCGAGCCCCACTTTTACGGCGACCACCGCTGCATCGACTCCGCCGCCACCGTCGGCCATGCCGGCGTCAGCGGCCAACGCGGCCACGACGGCCACCGGCACCCCGTCAGCGACCGCTGCCGCAACGTCAACAGGCGGTGACGAGACCGCCGCAGTCGCGGCTGCGCTCGCCCTCTTCCAAAAGGTCCCACGTAACCCGCAGGACGCCTCGGCGGGGTACGCCTGGCAGCCAGTCTCGGAGACCGCCGGCCACCTGTCACCCGACGTCAGCGCCCGCCTTGAGGCACTCCGCAGCAGCGGCTACTTCGGGGCCTCGGTCTGTGCCGAGGACTACCTCACTGGGACCCAGAACGGGCTGGCCGCCGCGCCAACGGTGGTCTCCGCGCACAGCGACCCGAACGGCACCGTCACCGTCCGCATTCGGCGCCCCGCCACACCGCCACCGCCCGACCTGACGGTGGTCATGACGCGTCGCAACGGGCACTGGCTGGCGACCGACCTGGCGTCCGGCAGCGGCTCATCTGCTTCCATCTTCGCCAGCAAACCGCACTGCTGACTCGGCGTAAGGCCGTGGCTCTACCGCGTCGGCTGGCCCTCGGCGTTGCAGGGAATCGTGCCTGTTGCCGCCTGGTACGACGACTCCATGGTCGCAACGGTTGCCTGCATCCGGACGGGGGACAGTTGGGCGCCGCGATCCGCGAAGGGCGCATCAAGCACGTACACGATGATGATGCCGGCGAGCATCGTCGCGCCGACCGCGCCGACTCCGATGGCCTGAGGGATCAGTGGTCTCGTGGGCCGGGCGAAGATGATCTGGTAACCCATCACGACGACGAAGAGCAGCACCAGCGTCGCCCAGACGAACGGCGGGACGTACGGGGTCGCCTCGGACAGCCGGCCGCGGCGCCCCTCCTGGCGCTCCGGCTCCCGGGCATACCACGTGTTGAAGATCTCGATCTCCTTGTTCGTGGCGATCGGCGTGGCCACCATGTCGCGGTCCAGCCGGTCGACCCAGCCGTCGACCACCGGACTGGACTGCCCGGTCGCCATGAGCGGCCACTCGAGGTGGACGACGGAGCGGCCATAGCAGATCAGGTCGCCTTGGAGCTGGTCCCGGTTGGCCGGCTGGAAGAACTGCGCGAGGGAGTACATCTGCCGCGTCGCCACCGACTCGACCCCGGTGTTGTCTCGGGCTCTCGTGTAGCTCTCGAACGTGCCGAAGACGACAAAGGCGAGGATCACGGCAAATCCGGTACCGATCACCCCGAAGATGTCGCCGGCGATGGGGGACTTGTGGTAGCGGTTCGGCCGTTGGAGGCGGTAGCGCCTGAGCAGGACCATCGCCAGGGCGCA
>DATLQE010000172.1:0-8039 GCA_035535335.1 Lapillicoccus sp.
GATGGTCCGGGCGTGCGACCCGATCCACTCACCGATGCGCCCGGTGGTGACACCCCGGGCTTCGGCGGCCTGACGGGAAGCGGCGGCCCCGTCGACGACCAGCCGACGAAGCCTGGCCGCCTGGCCCCTCGGCCCGGCGAACCACGCCACGACGGCCACGAAGACCGCGAGGGCGCCGATCGCCAGCACCGAGCTGCGCAGCAGGGTGAGGGACTGGGTGTAGATCGCGTCGGCCGCGGCCGCCGGGATGAGGTCTGGTGACACCGCGTTAGTGACAAAGATGCGACCGACACCCAGTGCGAGCGCCGTGACCAGCATGGCGGCCGCCAGGCAGATGGCGGCGATCACGACGGCCCTTCGACGCTGCATGGCGGCAAGGACGGCACCGACGAACAGCGCCAGCACGACGAACGGAAGCCACGTTCCGGCGCCGACCGCCAGCGCATACGCGGTGCGGATCTTCGGCACCGCGTCGGTCTTCGCGACGACGATCACCTTGTTGATGTCGGGGATGTTCGCGGCGAACCCCGCCCCCCGGGCGACCAGCCGAGCCTTGACGGCGGCGATGATCGGCTGCAGCTGGACCCCGATCTCCCCGGTGTCACTGACCGTCACCGCCCGGTTCGGGCCGTCGAGGTCGCCTTGGAGCCCGACGAGGCCGTCGTGCGCCGTGAGCAGTCCCTGACGCCACAGGTCCCGGAAGGCGGACGAGGCCACGACGTTGGAGATTGAGCTGTTGATGAACGACTGGATCCCCTCGGTCACCGGGGTCTGCAGCAGTTTCAAGGCCGAGGCCGCACGCGGCGGGAGGTTGAGCTGGTCGAGGCCGGTGAACACGTCATTGGTGAGGCCGGGGATGTCGACCGCGTTGTTGATCGCGGCGACCGCCTGGTCTCTGACCAGACCCTGCACGTTGGGGTCGTCGGCCAGCGGGGCGAAGGTGTCGACGAACGTGTCGGCCGACGTCAGCTGGATCCGCGCCCAGCCGGCGACCACGGCCGCCGGCGCGAGGACGGTGGCGAGCGCCATGAGGAGGACGGCGAGCACCACTCGCCACGTCCGGCGTGGGGCGGCAGCGGGTCTCTCAGCGGCCACTTCCGAGCGCAGTCGCTCGTTATCCGCCGACAGCCGCCGAACCTGCTCTTCGAGGTCGGTCGCGGTCTCGTTGGTCCCGTCGGCCATCGGTCGCCTCCATTCGCAGGGCTGTCCATCTCCTGGTCGAGCATCCCGCATACCGGCGGTCGGCGGTAGCGCTTCGCTCAGAAGGCCAGATCGGCGGCCGTAACGACCTCGGCGATACGCCCCGGGCCGGCCTGGTACTGCCAGTAGAGGTTCGTGTGGTCGACCACCTTCTCGGGAGGCGGCGCACCCCATGCAGTGAGGTCCTCGGTCGTATGCGCGTCGCTCACCAGGGTCGTGTCATAGCCGCGGACAAAGGCACCGTGGAGGGTGGCGCGGATGCACTCGTCGGTTTGGGTGCCGGTGACGACCACCCGTCCGACGCCGCGTTGGGCCAGCACGGACTCGAGGTCGGTGGCCTCGAACGCGTCGCCATAGCGCTTCGGGACGAGGGCCTCGTCGTCGCGGCGCCGCAGCTCCGGCACGTACTGCCAGCCGTCACTCCCCTCGGTCAGCGCCTCGCCGTCGGAGTGCTGCACCCAGACGACCGGCACGTCCTCTTCTCGGGCGCGGTCCACGAGCGCCGCAATCGTCAAGACGGTGGCGTCGCGGTTGATCGAGTTGGCCACGACGCCGTTCTGCACGTCGATGACCAGCAGGGCGGTATGCGGGCGGTCCGCGAAGGTCGACACCCGGCCAACGTATCGGCGTCCGCCGACAGCCCATCGGACGGCTACCGGTCGGCGTAGCGTGACGCCGTGGAGCCTGCCGACGTCGCAACGAGCCTCCTCCGGGCGTTCAACGACGGCGACCTCGACCGTATGCGCGAACTGATGGACCCGGGGCTGGTCGCGTGGGTGACCGACGCGGCCGGCGAGCCTCAGGCGGTGGCCGGTGCCGACGCCTACCTCGGTCGCATCGCCGCGATGAATCTGCCCGCGGTGAGCTACCGCGTCACGCCGACCCAGGACCCCGTTTCCCTCGAGAACGACCTCATCCTGCTGATGGTCGAGGTCACCGCCGAGCGGGACGGCCGTCGGCTCCACAACTTCGCGGCCCACGTCCTGCGCCTGCGCGACGGACTCGTGACCGAGTGGAGGATGGCTGACGCCAAGCCGGCCGAGAGCGACCGGTTCTGGTCCTGAACGGTGCTCGTCAACGCCGGGTGACAGCGTTGCCCGGCTCAGCCTCAGGAAGGCGTCGGAGCCCCGGACTCGAGGAAGGTCAGCACTGCGGCGACCCGCCGGTGAACCGGCTGTTCGGAGAGCCCGAGCTTGGTGAAGATGGCATTGACGTGCTTCTCGACCGTGGACCCGGAGAGGTGGAGCGACGCTTCGATTCCCGCGTTGGTCCTCCCCCGGGCCATCTCGCGGAGCACGTCCAGCTCGCGGGTGGTCAGCGCGGTCAGCGGGCTCGAGGCGTCCTGCCGACGTCGCCGGACCAGGGCGTCGACGATGGCCGGGTCGATCACCGACCCACCTGCGCGGACCTCGCGCAGGGCGTGCACGAGGTCCTCGAGGTCGCCGACGCGATCCTTGAGCAGATAGCCCAGACCGGCCGATCCATCGGCGAAGAGCGCCAGGGCGTAGGAGTCGTCGGTGTGTTGGGACAGTACGACGACTCCGGTGCCGGGATGGCTCGAACGGATCACATGAGCCGCCTCGATGCCCTCCATGTGGTGCCCCGGTGGCATCCGGATGTCGGTGAGGACCACCTCCGGCCGCAGGCCTCCGACCGCGTCGATCAGCTCGGTCGCCGACCCGACGCAGGCCAGAACGTCGACCTCGCCGGAGTCCTCGAGGAGCCGGCGTAGCCCTTCCCGCACGAGGTAGTTGTCCTCGGCGATGACGGCGCGGATCGGCTCAGCCATACCCGGCACCCACCACCGTGGGCTTCTCGGGCCGGCCCTCGGCGCCCGGTTCGGGCACGATGGGCAGGTCGATCGTGACGGTGGTTCCCTGCCCCGTGCTGGCGACGGTCAGCCGGCCACCGGCAGCGGAGACGCGGTCGCCGATGTTGGACAGGCCGCCGCGGCCAGCGACGCTCGTAGGGTCGAACCCGCGCCCGTCGTCGGCGACAACGAGACGCAAGGCAGCAGCCTCCTGGTCGAGGGTCACCCGCACGTTCGTCGCGCGCGCATGCTTGGCCACGTTCGCCAGGGACTCGGACACCACGTAGTAGGCGGTCGCCTCGAGGTCCGTGGTGAACCGGGTCCGCCGCAGCGCCGGGTCGGCGACGACCTCCAACGGGATGGGGTACCGCGCTGCCCGCGACTCGACCGCGGCGACCAGCCCGTTGTCGCCGAGCACCGGAGGGTGGATCCCGTGGGCGATCTCACGGAGGTCGGTCAGCGTCTCCCGGGCCTGCTCCTGCAGAGCGGCGAGCTCGTCGTCGTTGAGCTCACGACGTCGCAGCCGGTTGCGGGCCAACCGAAGGCCGGCGATGAGCGCGACCACGTTCTGCTGGATGCCGTCGTGGAGGTCACGTTCGATACGACGGCGCTCGTCGTCCTGTGCGACGACGAGCCGGGCCCGGGACGCCGAGAGTTCGCCGAGCCGCTGCTCCAGCTGGGCGGCCAGCGCGACGTTCGCCACGGCCGATGCCGCCTGGCCCGCGACGGTGGTGAGGAGGTCCAGCTCGTGCGACGCGTAGGTCCCGTTGCGCTTCGGTCCCAGTTCGATCTGCCCGACGGGGCGTCCACCTCGCACCAGTTCCCGCGTCTCAGCCGACGGCCCGGTCACGGCACCGGCGCGGCCCTGCAGTGGCTGCGACCACTGGCCCGCTTCGTCGAGCAGGCGGATGCGCGTCCAGGAAGCCCGCAGCCCGTCCCGGATGGCGGCGGCCAGCTCGGCGAGGACCTCGTCTAGTCCGGCGGTCTGCTCCAGCTGCGCACCCATCTGGACGAGCAGCGACAGCTCTCGGTCTCGGTCGCCGAACACGTGCCGCCGGACGACGGCCTCGGCCCGCGAGCGCAGGGGCTGGAGGGCCAGCGCCATGGCGACGGTGATGACCACGGCCTGCCCGACCATGAGCTCGTGGGCGAGGACAATCGCCGGCGCGGCGACGGCGCACGCATACAAGAGCCCGATGAGCAGCGACAACGACCGCAGCGCGGTGGTGGCGCGACCCGACGTCCGGACCCCGAAGGCGCCGTAGTGGAAAACGCCGTGGACGAAAGCCACGGGGATGGCGATCAAGGAGATGTACACCGTCACGCTGATGACCAGTGACAGCTCGGTGTTCTCCGGAACGCGCAAGACGACGGCGGCTCCCCAGAGCCCGAATCCGACCGCGGCGCTCATCAACGTGAAGCCGAGGAATCGCAACTGACGCCTTGTCTCAGGGTCGGCGAACAGCGCCCGTTGGACGAAGACCAGGATGCCGATCGCCGGCAACAGCAGCAGACCCGTGCTCCAGGGCAAAGCCCACGTCAGTCCGTCGACGAAATACGGGTTGGGTATGCCGTTCGGAAGATCCGCCCACCCTGATGTGTAAATCGTCGGCGACCCGAAAAGCAACAGGGGGACGGCGAGCAGTGACAGCCAGCTCACGCCAAGGAGCCATCGCTGCCACCGGGAGTCGAGCCTGCCGTGGGGAAACGTCGCGATCGCGCTGGTCCAGGCGACGAATGCCAGGGCGTCTGCGGCGAGGCCGACCGAATTCAGGAGGGCGAACCTCGGACCGTAGACGAGCTCTGGGAAAACTCCCACCGTCGCCTCGTAGGCCGAGCTCACGGCCATCGCGCTTCCGGCGATCACGATATACGCGCCTTCGCGGCCGTCCGAGAACGCCGCGAAGAACAGCCCGATACCGAGAAGAGGAGTGACCCCGAGCAGCGGCCACACCAGTCCCTCGGCCGGCGCGGTCGTCGCGGGTAGGACGATCTGTATGGTCACGGCGTAGACGAGCGCAGCGACGCCTACCGCGCCCACCAGCCATAGCCATGCCCGTCCTCGGGTCACCCTTCCATGATCCAGCGAGAACCCCACCGCGCACAGAGGGTCAGCCCTACTCCCGACTTGCGGTTGCCCGCCATGTAGTCCGCGGTCTCCCCCGATCCGTATCTGCCTGCCGGCTCGTCACTCTGGTGTCTAAGCGGCCGGCGAAGAAGGGGCCGCGCGGGAGATAGGACTGGGGATGCGCAAGGTCTACAGCGGAATCGCCTGGCTGATCGCCGGGCTCGTGGTCGTCCAGGCAGGCGCCATCGCGCTCGGGTTCGGCGGAATGATGCACTTCGTCGACACCGGTGGTGTCGTCGACAAGGCCCTCACCGAGAGCCGGACCGCAAGCAACTTCACCGGAGAGATCGGGTTCCCGATCCACGGGATCGTCGGTGGGCTCGTCCTGCCCATCGCGGCACTGCTCCAGCTCCTGGTGTCGTGGTTCACCAAGGTCCGCGGAGCGTCCTGGTGGGCGGCTGGGCTGTTCGTCCTCGTCGTCGTCCAGGGCATGCTCGGCTACTCCATCAAGGACATGCCCTACGTGGGCCTGATCCACGGTGCCAATGCCCTGGCCATTCTCCTGATTGCGGTCGTCTGTGCGCGTCGGGCTCGGTCCTCGGCTGTGCGCCCAGCTGGCGAGCCGATCACCGCGGATGCCTCCGCCTGACCGGTCGCCTCGAGCCGGCCTGCTCCGCCGGGTTGCCGCGGTGACCGTGCTGGTGCTCGCGGTGAGCGTCCTCGGGGTCGTGTGGTGGGGCAGCCGGCTCGGCACGTACTCGGTCATGGGGATGGGGCACGTCGTCGACGGTCGCTCGGCCGCACCGGTCGGGCATCAGCACCTTTCCACGACGGCCGGGTCGGTCAGCGTCACCGACCTCGTCGCCGACCCGGCCCGTCCGGCGGACGTCCGGGTCACCCTGCAGGCCCGGCGCGAGCGGTTCGTGATTCCTGACGGTCAGGCCGTTGACGGCTACACGATCGGCGGGTCCTCACCGGGTCCGACGATCCGGGCCCGGCAGGGGCAGCTGGTCGAGGTCACCCTGGTCAACGAGTCCGTGCCCGACGGTGTGGCCCTGCACTGGCACGGCGTCGACGTCCCGAATGCCGAGGACGGCGTGGCCGGGATCACCCAGGACGCCGTGCCGGTCGGCGGTCGGCACGTCTACCGGTTCGTCGCCAAAGACGCCGGGACGTACTGGTACCACTCACACCAGATGTCGCACGAGCAGGTCGAGCTAGGGCTCTTCGGCGCCCTCGTGGTCGACCCGGTGACACCGGTCACGACCACCGTCGACCGGCTCGCCCTCCTCCACCTGTATGCGGGCCAGCGCACCCTCAACGGTCACGACCAGGACGAGGTCGTCGAGGCGGCGCCCGGGTCGACGGTGCGCGTCCGCGTCGTCAACACCGACCAGGGCACTGAGTCCGTCTGGGCTTCGGGTCCGTTCCGCGTCGTCGCGACCGACGGTCACGACGTCACCGGTCCCACCGACGTCGAAGGGAAGTCGGTACTCGTCGCGGCCGGGGGCCGCGTCGACCTGGAGATGACCTCGCCGGCGGTCGGGTCGGCCTTGAGACTGCGGCTCGGCGGTCGCAGCATGGTGATCATCCCGCCGGGAGGCTCGGCGGCCTCGGCGCCCGAGCCGGCCCAGCCACGGAAGTCGCTCGACCTCATGGCCTACGGGAGCCCGGAGCCGACCCCGATCGACACGGCGCATCCCGACCGGGTCTTCGACTACGTGATCGGGCGGCGTTACGGCCTGATCGACGGACGGCCCGGCAGCTGGTGGACCATCAACGGCCACCTCTTCCCTGACGTCCCCATGTTCCAGGTCCGGCTCGGCGACGTCGTGACCATGCGCATCGAGAACCAGTCCGACGAGGTGCACCCCATGCACCTGCACGGCCATCACGTGGTCGTGCTCAGCCGCAACGGCGTTGGAGCCAGTGGCAGCCCTTGGTGGGTGGACTCGCTCGACGTCCAGCCCGGCGAGGCTTACGAGGTCGCCTTCGTCGCTAACAACCCAGGCATCTGGAGCGACCACTGCCACACCCTCCCCCACGCGGTCGAGGGCCTGGTGGCGCACGTCATGTACGAGGGGGTGACCACCCCGTTCCTCGTCGCGGGATCGGCCGGAAACCATCCCGAATGAGGAGGAATGGCTTGTCACTCAACATGATTGGCGAGACGGCGGCCACGCACAACGGGCGTGGAACGGCCATCGCCATCGCCGTCGCCGTGCCGGCCGCGATCATCCTGCTGGTCCTCTACTACACCGTGGGTGGGCCGTTCGGAACGCTCAACGACCTGGCCAACGCCCTGGCTGGAGTCCTCAGCGCGGTGTTGGCGGCTCAGACCGCTGCTCGGTTCAGGGTGCCGGTCGCGGCGGTCGCCGGCGCAGGAGCCGGGGCCACACTCATGGTGGTCGGCTCGTGGCTTGTCATCACCGGCCGGACCGGATGGGTCCTGGCCGGGCTGGTCTCGGTCGCCGGCGCTGCCGCGCTCGGTGCCTGGGTGGTCACCGTCAACGTGACCGCCGAGCGGGCCGGGAAACTGTCACCGCCCGTCGCCCGGCTCGGGGCTGCCTCCGGGACGCTGATGATGCTGGGAATTCTGTCGGTGCCCGACGTCCTCGCGCGCGTGGACACCTGGGAGGGCCTCCACTGGTACGGGATGGCCGGGTTCGTCGGCTGGCTCGGGCTCTACCTCGGCTACCCCGTGTGGTGCGCTCTGCTGTCCCGCACGCTGGTCAGCGACGCACTGGGTAGACCAGGTGCAGCGCCCGGTTGCTCTGGATGACGATGGTGGGGTCGTCCAGAAGCACCGGGTCGATACCGAGTGGACCGAAGTACGGCCGGCCCTGGCCGAGCACGACCGGAGCGATGTCCACCGTGACCTCGTCGAGCAGACCGAGCTCGAGGGCCTGCGTGGCCATCGTCCCAGCGGCAACATCGACGTCCTTGTCGCCCGCGATCTCC
>DATLQE010000173.1:0-3353 GCA_035535335.1 Lapillicoccus sp.
TGACCATCTGGGTCATGGTGGCCTACCGCCGGAAGAAGACCGACGTCGGCCTGCCGCCGCAGCTGCGCTACAACGTGCCGATCGAGATGCTCTACACGATCGTCCCGGTCCTCATGGTGGCCGTGCTCTTCTACTACACCGCTCGGGACGAGTCGGCCCTCCTCGACGTCTCCCAGAAGCCGGACGTCACCATCAACGTCGTCGCCAAGCAGTGGAGCTGGGACTTCAACTACGTCGAGGCCAACGTCTACGAGTCCGGCGTCCAGAACCAGCTCGACAAGGCCACCGGCGAGATGCTCAACCAACAGCCGGTCCTCGTCCTTCCGGTCAACAAGCGGGTCGAGTTCGTCCTCAACGCGCGTGACGTCATCCACTCCTTCTGGGTGCCGGCCTTTCTGCAGAAGCTCGACGTGATCCCCGGCAAGACGAACCGCTTCCAGGTGGTCCCGACACAGGAGGGCACCTTCCAGGGCAAGTGCGCCGAGCTGTGTGGCGCCTATCACTCGCAGATGCTGTTCCAGGTCAAGATCGTCTCCGAAGCTGCCTACCAGGCGGAGATCGCTCGGCTGAAGTCCATCGGCCAGACCGGGCAGCTGCCCAACGACCTCAACCGCGAGCCGGTGCTGCCCGCGGACCAGAAACTCATCCCCTCCGCCAACGGGAGCTAGAGATGGCCGCCACGACGACGACACCCGCATCGGCCGGCGGGTCGACGTTCGAGTACTCCACCGGCGAGCGGGTCGCCACGCGGCGGAGGCTGCTGCCCGGCCAGACCTTCGTCAAGTGGATCACGACCACCGACCACAAGGTCATCGGCAACCTCTACTTCATCACCTCGTTCATCTGGTTCCTCTTCGGAGGGATCATGGCGCTCCTGATCCGCACCGAGCTGGCGGCTCCCGGCCTGCAGGTCGTCGACAACCCCGAGCAGTACAACCAGCTCTTCACGATGCACGGCACGATCATGCTGCTGCTCTTCGCGACGCCGCTGTTCGCCGGCTTCGCCAACGCGGTCATGCCGCTGCAGATCGGCGCTCCCGACGTCGCGTTCCCGCGCCTCAACATGCTGGCCTACTGGTTCTACCTCTTCGGCGGGATCATCGCCGGCGCCGGCTTCCTCACGCCCCAAGGCGCTGCCGCGTTCGGTTGGTTCGCGTATGCACCCCTTTCGGACAACAGCTACAGTCCGGGCCTCGGTGGCGACCTGTGGGTCTTCGGGCTCGCGCTCAGCGGCTTCGGCACCATCCTCGGGGCGGTCAACTTCATCACGACGATCATCTGCATGCGCGCCCCGGGAATGACGATGTTCCGGATGCCGATGTTCACGTGGACGGTCCTCGTGACGTCGATCCTGGTGCTCATCGCCTTCCCGATCCTCGCCTCGGCGCTGCTGGCGCTCGGTGCGGACCGCCGGTTCGGGGCGCACGTCTTCGACGCCGAGAGCAACGGGGCGCTGCTGTGGCAGCACCTCTTCTGGTTCTTCGGGCATCCGGAGGTTTACATCATCGCGTTGCCGTTCTTCGGCATCATCAGCGAGGTCCTGCCCGTCTTCTCCCGCAAGCCACTGTTCGGCTACAAGACGATGGTGTTCGCGCTCATCGCGATCACCGCCCTGTCCGCGGCGGTCTGGGCACACCACATGTACGCGACCGGACAGGTGCTCCTGCCGTTCTTCGCGATCATGACGATGTTGATAGCCATCCCCACCGGGGTGAAGTTCTTCAACTGGATCGGCACGATGTGGGGTGGGTCCATCACGTTCTCCGCCTCCTTCATCTGGGCGATCGGTTTCATTGTGACCTTCCTCTTCGGCGGTCTCACCGGTGTCATCCTCAGCAGCCCCGCCCTGGACTTCCACCTCTCCGACAGCTACTTCATCGTGGCGCACTTCCACTACACCGTGTTCGGCACCGTGGTCTTCGCGATGTTCTCGGGCTTCTACTTCTGGTGGCCCAAGCTCACCGGCCGGATGCTCGACGAACGGCTCGGCAAGATCCACTTCTGGATGCTGTTCATCGGGTTCCACACGACGTTCCTCATCCAGCACCTGCTCGGGATCGAGGGCATGGCTCGCCGCTATGCCGACTACCTCCCCGAGGAGGGGTTCCAGACCGCCAATGTGATCTCGACAGCGGGAGCCTTCCTGCTCGGTGCGTCGACGCTGCCGTTCATCTACAACGTCTGGAGGACGTGGCGGTACGCGCCGCTGATCGAGAACGACGACCCCTGGGGCTACGGCGGCTCGCTGGAGTGGGCCACGTCCTGCCCGCCGCCGCGGCACAACTTCGACAGCATCCCGCGGATCCGTTCCGAGCGGCCGGCGTTCGACCTCCATCACCCGGAGGTGGCACCGCCCACGGTCCAGGCGCCTGATGCGCCGCCGTTGGTCAAGGCCATGGGACCCCCCGACCTAGGTGAGATGCCCGGCCATCAACCCGGCGAGTCCGGTGACACGCGTGGTCCCGGGCGCGGGGAGGCGACGCGATGAGGGTCGAGAGCCGGACGTTTCTCGCCGTCACCATCTTCTTCGTGCCGGTTGGCTTCCTCTATGGCTTCTGGACCCACTGGACCGAGCCGGTCGGCCCCTTTGGGCTCTTCCTCACCGCCGCCCTTTGCGGGCTGATCACCTTCTACCTCACGGTCACCGGCCGCCGGTTCACCGACCGGCCCGAGGACAACCCCAACGCGTCGATCTCCGAGCAGGAGGGCGACTACGGCTTCTTCACGCCGTACTCCTGGTGGCCGCTGTGGCTGGGTGTCACCGCGGCGATCTGCTTCCTCGGCCTCGCGGTTGGGTGGTGGCTCTTCATTATCGGCGCGTTCTTCGGGATCGTCGCCGTCGTTGGGTGGACGTTCGAGCACTACCGGGGTCAGTACGCCAACTGACCGGTCTGGTCGATCAGTCCCAGCCCAGCTCGTGGAGCCGTTCGTCGCTGATCCCGAAGTGGTGGGCGACCTCGTGGACGACCGTGACGGCAATCTCGTCGAGCAGCTCCTCACGGTCGACGCACGCCCGGGTCAAGGGACCCCGGAAGATGGTGATCCGGTCCGGTAGCGAGCCGGCGTCCCACCAGCCGTCCCGCTCGGTCAGCGGCACGCCCTCGTAGAGCCCCAAGAGGTCCGGCTCCTGCGGCGGTGGCTCCTCCTCGACGAGGACTGCGACGTTGCTCATCAGCCGGGCGAGCTCTTCGGGGATGAGGTCGAAGGCGTCTCCCACTGCCTCGTCGAACTCCGCCTCGCTCATCGCCGCGGGTGAGGTGCTCACGTCTCCACTCTGGCACGCTGGCCGGCGTGGCCCACCACCTGCTCGTGTCCCCACCGGTGCAGCGCGGGGGCCGCGTCGAGGTCGTCTC
>DATLQE010000174.1:0-2003 GCA_035535335.1 Lapillicoccus sp.
CGGGAACTCCGCGGTGAAGTCGATGCTGCGGTCCGCCGGCACCGTACTGGGCCGGGAGATCACGCGCAGCATCTTCGGAACGGCCCGCCGCCGCTGACCCGCCCGACCACGCCGCCGGCTGGTTGGGGAGTCGAGCGTCCGCAATCCCGGACGCTGGGCTCCCGATCGACGTGCGACGGTCGTCCGCGCCGCCTCCGCCTACGACGGCGTGTTGTCCAGGTCCCTGCTCGCCGACCTCGGGGCCGATCGGCGGGTCGTCGCTCGCGAGGTGGCCGCCGGTCGATGGGCCACCCATGGGTGCAGGACGGTCGCCGTGCATACCGCGCCGTTGAGCGAGCAGGCGCGACGTTGGAGGGCCATCTGGGAAGTCGGCTGTGGTGCTGCCTTGGACGGGGTCACGGCCCTTGATCAGGCGGGGCTGCTCGGCTTCGCCGAGGACGTCATCCACGTTTCGGTCTCGCACGGCACCCGCCCGCTGTGACGGCGATCGCGGGCGGGGCGCACTCGCTCGGCGAGCTGGACTTCGCGACGATGTGCCGTCGTCGCGGTCTCCCGGCGCCCACCCGTCAGGCGGTGAGGGAGCTGCCCAACGGCCGCGTCTACCTCGACGTCGCCTGGTCCGACATCGGCCTGGTTGTCGAGATCGACGGCTCCGGGCACCTCGCCGGACCCACCGCCACCGACGACAGTCTTCGTCAGAACTGGGTCGTTCTCCGGGGCGAGACGGTCATCCGCATGACGGTTCTCGGGCTTCGTCTGCACCGGAGAGAGTTCACGGACCACGTCTGCCAGGCGCATGCGGTTCTCAGCGCTCGAGGAGCGGCCTAACTCCGTTTGTCGGGAGTCGAGCGTCCGTACACGAGGACGCTCGACTCCCGAATCACGGGCTGCGCGATCGACCGGCTGCTACGGCCAGGCGACCGAGGACGCCGACGGCGAACACGCATACTCCGGCCACCACCGCACCCCAGGGCAGCGTCGCTACGAGCACCAGGCATCCCACGACGCCGAGAACCTGGAGCGTGCGCGGCCAGCGTCGGTGTGCGGCGTCCTGGGTGAACGCCGACGCGTTGGCCACGGCGTAGTAGACGAGCACCCCGAACGAGGAGAACCCGATCACCGCGCGGACGTCCAAGGCCACGACGAGCAGCACCACCACCGCACCCACCGCGATCTGCGCCGACTGAGGCACTCCGCGCCGCTCGTCGACGCGCGCCAGGAGTCTCGGCAGGTCTCGTTCGCGCGCCATCGCGAGCATCGTCCGGCTCACGCCGGTGACCAGGCCCAGCAGCGCACCGAGACTGGCGAGCACGGCGGCGACGCGCACGGCCGCCCCGATCCAGCCGACGCCCGCCTGGTCGGCGGCCGCCAGCAGCGGGACGGCGGAGGCCGCGACTCCCGTGGGCCCGAGCACGGCCAACAGCACGAGCCCGACGACCGCATACAGGACGACGACGAGACCGAGCGCCCGCGGGATCGCGCGAGGGATGGTCGTCTCCGGATCGCGCACCTCCTCGCCGAGCGTGGCGATCCGCGCATAGCCGGCGAACGCGAAGAAGAGGAGCCCTGCGGACTGCAGGATCCCGTATGCGGACGCCGTCGCCATCGACTCGAACGGCGAGTGCCACGTCCGGTTGCCGACGCCGACGACCACCAGGGTCACGCCCAGGAGCGCGACGGTCAGCACGACGAGAACCGTTGCCAGCCGGGCGGTCTTGGTGATCCCGCGCAGGTTCATGACCGTGAGTCCGACCACCGCCGCGATGGCGAGGAAGCGGGTCGCACGGGCGTCTCCGCCGACCGCGTACGTGGCGACGGTCAGTGCCATGGCCGCGCACGACGCCGTCTTGCCGGCGACGAAGCCCCACCCGGCGACGAATCCCCACCAGGGTCCCAGCCGCTCCCGGCCGTAGACGTAGGTGCCGCCGGACGTGGGGTACTGGGCCGCCAGCTGAGCGGACGCGGTCGCGTTGCACCAGGCCACGAACGCCGCCACCACCAGG
>DATLQE010000175.1:0-2328 GCA_035535335.1 Lapillicoccus sp.
CCGAGACGGTCGTGGAGGTCGCGGCCGACGGTCAGCAGCTCGCGGGCGTTCGAGGCGAGAGCGTCCTGCTGCCACGTGTAGGCCACCGTTCGCAGCAGGGCGAGCAGCGTCGCCGGTGAGGCGAGGACGACGCGGTGACGCATCGCATACTCGTGTAGCTCCGGGTCGTAGGCGAGGGCGGTGGTGAGGATCGCCTCGCCGGGCACGAAACAGACCACCATCTCGGGCGTGGTCTCGAACGCGGACCAGTAGGCCTTGCCGGCGAGGGTGTCGACGTGCTCGCGCAATGCCTTGGCGTGGGCCTTGAGTCGACCGGCGCGTTCAGCGGCGCTGCGGTCCTCGGCCTGCGCGGCGAGGAAGGCGCTCATCGGCGCCTTGGCGTCGACGACGAGGCGTTTGCCGCCGGGCAGGCGGACCACCACGTCGGGGCGGACCCGCCGGTCGTCGGCGCCGGTCGCGGTGACCTGCTCCTCGAAGTCGCAGCGCGCGAGCATCCCGGCGTGCTCGAGGACCCGGCGCAGCTGCACCTCGCCCCAGGTGCCGCGTACCGACGAGACGTTGAGCGACCCCACCAGTGAGGCGGTCTGGGCCCCGAGCTCCGTGGTGGTCCGCGCCACCCGGGCCATCTCGGCGGCGACCTCGCTGAACTGGGCCACCCGCTCTCGCTCGAGGTCGTGCACCTGCCGCTCGACGCGGTCGAGACTGGAGCGCAGCGGCGCGATCATCTGCGCCGTCTCGGAGTCCTCGCTCAGCACGGCCTCCAGGTCGACGACGCGCTCGCGCAACAGGTCGCGCTCCGCGCCCGCGGTGGCGAGCTCAACCGCGTACCGGGACCGCGCCGCGAGCCACGACACCAGGGCACCGAGCAGCAGCCCACCCAGCGCGACGAGGACCTCCATGAGCCCGAGCCTGACAGGCATCACCGACACTGGGTGGGACGTCGAGCCGGCGTCGCACCTCCGTGCCGACCTGATATCAGTTGGGGCATGGCCAACGCGTTCGACGAGGAGATCGCGGTCGAGCCCCTGACCGGTCGTGACGGGGCGTATGCCGGGTCGTTCGGCAACGGGTGGCGGATCGGCAACGGTGTCAACGGTGGCGTGGTGATGTGCCTGGCGACGACGGCGCTGCAGCACCGGCTCGACGACATGAAGGCGCACGGTGATCCGCTGGTGTTCAGCGGGTACTTCCTCACGCCCTCCGGGCCGGGACCGGTCGAGGCCACCACCGAGGTGCTGCGGGTGGGGCGGACGATGTCGACCGGTCAGATCTCGGTCTCGCAACCCGGACCCGACGGAGCGCTGGTGGAAAGGATGCGGGCGCTGGCCAGCTTCGGCGACCTCGACGCATCGGCGACCGTGCTCCAGACCGCGCCGCCGCCCGACATGCCGCCGCCGGAGGAGTGCCTGTCCTCGGCCGAGGCGCCCGAGTTCCTTGCTGCGGCAACACTTTTGGAGCGCATCGACATCCGGCTGGATCCGGCAACGGCGGGCTGGGTGGCCGGTGCACCGAGCGGCCGCGGCGAGATGCGGGGATGGCTCCGCCTGCTCGACGGCCGTGAACCGGATCCCCTCATGCTGCTGTTCGCCCTCGACGCACTGCCGCCGGTGGCCTTCAACCTCGGGATCCTGGGCTGGGCGCCCACACTGGAGTTCACCGGGCACGTCCGTGGACGTCCCGCGCCCGGGTGGTTGCGGGTCTCTCTGACCAGCCAGAACGTCACCGCCGGGCTGATGGAGGAGGACGCGACGGTGTGGGACAGCGAGGGCCGGTTCGTCGCGCAGTCCCGGCAGCTGTGCGGGATCAGGACGCCCTCGCCCGCCAACTAGACGGGGTCCCCGGGAAGTATCGGAGCGGAGAGGAGAACTTCGCGGGGTGACCTACACTCTCGTCCTCGTGGCTCTCACCATCGGCATCGTCGGGCTGCCCAACGTCGGCAAGTCGACGCTCTTCAACGCGCTGACCAAGAACTCGGCACTCGCGGCGAACTACCCCTTCGCGACCATCGACCCGAACATCGGCGTGGTGAACCTTCCCGACCCCCGGCTCGGCGTCCTCAGTGAGATGTTCGCGTCCGAGAAGACGGTGCCGGCAACCGTGTCGTTCGTCGACATCGCCGGGATCGTGCGCGGGGCGTCGGAGGGTGAGGGGCTGGGCAACAAGTTCCTCGCCAACATCCGCGAGGCGGACGCCATCTGCCAGGTCATCCGCGTCTTCGAGGACGACGACGTCGTCCACGTCGAGGGGCAGGTCTCGCCCGAGTCAGATGTGGCGGTCATCGAGACGGAGCTTTGCCTGGCCGACCTGCAAACCTTGGAGAAGGCGATC
>DATLQE010000176.1:0-17796 GCA_035535335.1 Lapillicoccus sp.
CGGCGCTGAGCGGGGCAGATCGAGGGTCACCATGTCCACAGAGCGGCAGCTCGCCGAGGTGCGGTTCCTGACCGTTGCCGAGGTCGCCTCGATCATGCGCGTGTCGAAGATGACGGTCTATCGGCTCGTCCACGCCGGGGACCTCCCGGCGGTCCGTGTCGGTCGATCCTTCCGGGTCCCTGAGGACGAGGTGCACAAGTACCTGCGCAGCTCCTTCGTCGACACCGCGTGACCCTGCGTCCACCGGCGGACCGCTCCCCACGCGTTTGGGCGGTCCCCCGGGCGGACGCTACGATGACGGTCGATCTGTTCGGCGTGACCTCTCTATGCCCGCCGAAACCACGGTAGGCACGAGTACACGCAAGGACGGTCCATGGGTTCTGTCATCAAGAAGCGCCGCAAGCGGATGGCCAAGAAGAAGCATCGCAAGCTGCTGCGCAAGACCCGCCACCAGCGCCGCAACAAGAAGTAGCCGGCGCGTTAGAGGACCGGCCTCCACCCCCGGGCGGGTGGGGGCCTTCGCGATGCCTTCCATGGCACGTCACGCCTCTCGCTAGGATCGACCGGTCCGGTCGTGCACGGTGGAAGGGGTTGTCGTGGCGTCCGTGGTGCTCGTCACCGGCGTCTCGCGCTACATGGGGGGCCTCTTCGCGCGTGCGCTCGGCGCCGTCGACGAGGTCGAGCGGATCATCGGTGTCGACGTCGTGCCGCCGCCGCACCCCATCGGGCGGACCGAGTTCGTGCGGGCCGACATCCGCAACCCGATGATCGGCAAGATCATCGGCCAGGCCGGGGTCGACACGGTCGTCCACATGAACGTCATCGCGACCCCGCTCTCGGCCGGTGGCCGGGTCTCCCAGAAGGAGATCAACGTCATCGGCACCATGCAGCTCCTCGCCGCGTGCCAGAAGGCCGACGGACTGCAGCGACTGGTCGTCAAGTCCTCCGCCGCGGTCTACGGCTCGTCGCCGCGCGACCCGGCGCTGTTCGCCGAGGATATGAGCCCGAAATCGTTACCACGAGCGGGTTTCGGCAAGGACTCGGTCGAGGTCGAGGGCTACGTCCGAGGGTTCGCCCGGCGTCGTCCCGATGTGGGTATCACGACTCTGCGGTTCGCCAACGTCATCGGTCCGGGAGTCCGGACGGCGATGACCGACTACTTCGCGCTCCCGCTGATCCCGGCGCCACTGGGCTTCGACGCGCGGCTGCAGTTCGTGCACGAGACCGACGCCACGTCCTGCCTCGTCCTCGCGGCGACGTTGCCCGCCGCGGTCGGCAACGTCAACGTCGCCGGAGACGGGATCATCACGCTCATGCAGGCGGCGGCCCTCGTCGGCCGCCCCATCCTCCCGGTCCCGATGGCGGCGGCCGGGTTCTTCGGCGGCCTGGTCAAGCGGGCGGGTCTGGCCGATTTCTCGGAGGACCAGATGCAGTTCCTCGCCTACGGTCGCGGGCTCGACACCACGCGGATGCGTGAGGTGCTCGGCTTCGAACCGCTCTACTCCACCCGTGAGGCGTTCTTGGACTTCGCGCCGCACGTCACCGCCGTGGTTCCCGGAGCGGTGACGGCGGTCAACGCGGTGCAGGGCGCCGCCGGTAGCGCGGCCAACGCCGTGGCATCAGCGCTCAGTGGGAGAGGCGGCTGATGGCGCCCCCGAAGCGCGGAACCACTGCCAAGACGGCTACGAAGAAGAGGGCCGCGCCGAAGGCGGCCACGACGAGGACGGCCGCCACCACGGCGACCACGGCGAAGGCGACGCCGGCCAAGGCGAGTCCGGCCAAGGCGAGTCCGGCCAAGGCGACGGCGGCGGCCGCTGGCTCGGCGCGCCGCACGACGACCCGCGACGCCCTGGCCGCGGGCGCCGCTCGAGCGTCGGGCGAGCGCGCGAGACGCCGCGGGACCCCGCTCATCGCCGTTCCCGACATCGTCGACGCACCCGCGCGGGCGCCGGAGGCGGCCACCCCGGCCACAGGGGCTTCGACGACACCGGCCCCTGCTCGCCCGACCGCGGGTCCGGCGGCCCCGCGAGCCGCGGTCGGCGGAGCGCGCAAGCACCGACCGCGACCCGCGGCTCGATCGCCGAAGCCGGCCGCCAAGGTCATGGCCCGGCAAGGCGGCCGCCGAACCGAACCGCCACGGCCGATCCGGCCCCTCCGTCCGGTCCCGGATGCGCCCGATGTCTCGACGTCGTCCGCTCAGCGACTCCGCGCGGACGCGGCCTCCCGCAGGAAAGACCTCGGCACCGAGGACCGGCGGACGAGGCCCCGACCCGAGGTGGTCCGCCCTGGCGAGGCGTCCCGGACGGTCGTCCCCGGACTCGAGGACCTGGTGCAGGCCGGAGTGGCCGCTCTCCGAGCGGTCGTCGCCGCCTCCGGGGTCGAACCGGAAGAGGTCGAGCGGCAGGTCGCCAGCACGCTGGCGTTCCTGCGGCGTCGGCTGACCGGTGACTTCGAGGTCGACGACTTCGGCTTCGACGAGGACTTCACCGTCAACGCCTACCTGCCCTTGCTCCGGCCGCTGTACAAGACGTGGTTCCGGGTCGAGGTCCGCGGGATCGAGAACATCCCGGCCGAGGGCGGCGGCCTGGTGGTGTCGAACCACTCGGGCACCCTCGCGATGGACTCGCTGATGACGCAGGTGGCGGTCTACGACGAGACGCCGACGCACCGGCACCTGCGGATGCTCGGGGCCGACTTCGTGTTCCAGACGCCGGTCGTGTCCCAGATCGCCCGCAAGTCGGGGTCGACGCTGGCGGCCAACTCCGACGCCGAGCGGCTGCTGGGAGGCGGCGAGCTGGTCGGGGTGTGGCCGGAGGGCTTCAAGGGGATCGGCAAACCGTTCAGCGAGCGGTACAAGCTCCAGCGCTTCGGCCGCGGCGGGTTCGTCGCGTCGGCCATCCGCACCGGGGTGCCGATCATCCCGTGCTCGATCGTCGGGGCGGAGGAGATCTACCCGATGATCGGCAACATGAAGACCCTGGCGCGGTTGGTGGGCGCTCCGTACGCGCCCGTCACGCCGACCTGGCCCCTGCTGGGCCCGCTCGGGCTGGTCCCGCTGCCGAGCAAGTGGCTCATCGAGTTCGGGGTGCCGGTGCAGACGTCCGACCTCGGTGACGGGGCCGCGGACGACCCGATGCTGATCTTCGACCTCACCGACCAGACCCGCGAGACGATCCAGCAGACCCTCTACTCGCTGCTCATGCAGCGTCGCTCGGTGTTCTTCTGAGGTTCCTGACGCACACTGAGACGGTGACGACGACGCGCATCACCCTCATCGGCCGGCCGGGCTGCCACCTCTGCGACGACGCCCGGGCCGTCGTCGAGCAGGTGGCCGGCGAGCTCGGCGTCGGTTGGCAGGAGCAGTCCGTCGACGACGACCCGGCGCTCCGGGCGCAGTGGGGCGACCACATCCCGGTCACGCTCGTCGACGGCCGTCGGCACGACTTCTACCGCGTCTCACCGGAGCGGCTCCGCGCGGCGTTGTCACGTCCCGCCCCACGAACCTGAGCGCCCTTCCAGTGACCCGCATCACACCCGCCCAGTGAGGCCGTCCACGGGCTGACCGTCGGGGCTCGGCGACTTTGTGCCGACCTTCACAACCGCATACCCTGAACTCACCTACGCGCTCCGTGCCACCGGGCGACACTCTCCGGCCGACCTTCATGGTCTGCCCCGCGCTCGCTTGGGGCCACCACGGAAAGGAGCCGGTGAGCGACCGTGTCCGCCGACCCCTCGACCCGTCGGGAGATTCCCGACGCGACGGTCGCCCGGCTGCCCGAGTACCTGCGCGCGCTCACCGACTTCGCCGAGCGCGGCACGAAGAGCGTCTCCTCCGAGGAGCTCGCGGCGGCCGCGGGGGTGCGTTCGACGCAGCTGCGCAAGGACCTCAGCCATCTGGGGTCCTACGGCGTGCGGGGGGTCGGGTACGAGGTCGACCATCTGGCCGTCGAGATCTCCCACGCACTGGGGCTCAGCCAGGACTGGCCGGTCGCCATCGTCGGCATGGGCAACCTGGGCCGGGCACTGGCCGCGTACTCCGGGTTCGCCTCCGGCGGGTTCCACGTGGCCGCGTTGTTCGACGAGGACCCGACCGTCGGCGGTGGCCGCGTCGGTGACGTCGTCATCAGTCCCATGACCGAGCTGCGGCGGCTCATCCGCAGCCGGAAGATCGCCATCGGGGTCATCACGACGCCGGCGTCCTCGGCGCAGCAGGTTTGCGAGGCCATGGCGGCAGCGGGAGTGCGGTCGATCCTCAACTTCGCTCCCGCGGTGCTCAACCCGCCGCCGGGCACCAACGTCCGCCGGGTCGACCTCAGTACCGAGCTCCACGTGCTGGCGTTCCGCGAGATGCAGGTCGAGCCCCTCGACCAGCCGGTGGGGGTCGCCCGGTGAGTCTGCTCGTCATCGGCCTGTCCCACCGCACCGCGCCGATCGCCTTGCTGGAGGCTGTCGCGGGCGCGCCCGCCGGTGCGCTCGCGCACCGCGTCGCGGCCTCCGACGCGGTCGCGGAGTCGGTCGTCCTCACGACGTGCAACCGCCTCGAGGTGTATGCGGAAGCGGTCACCTTCCACGGGGCGGTCGCGGCTATCGGCGAGGCGCTCGCCGAGGTCTCCGGTGTGGACCGGGCCGAGCTGACCGCCCATCTCTACGTCCATTACGAGGACCGGGCGGTCGCCCACGCGTTCGCCGTGGCCGCCGGCCTGGACTCCATGGCCGTCGGCGAAGCCCAGGTCCTCGGGCAGCTGCGTGACGCCCTGCGGGCCGGCCAGCGCGCCGGAACCGTCGGCGAGTCGCTGAACTCCCTTCTCCAGCAAGCACTTCGGGTGGGCAAGCGCGCTCACCACGAGACCGCGATCGACACCGTGAGCAGGTCCCTCGTCGAGGCCGGCCTCGACGAGGCGGAGCGGCAGCTCGGCGATCTCGAGTCGCGCACCGTGCTCGTCCTCGGCGCCGGCGGCATGTCCAGCCTGGCCGCGACGACCGCGGCGCGCCGCGGCGTGGCAGGCATCCTCGTGGCCAACCGGACCCTCGCCCGCGGCGAACGGCTGGCCGAAGCGACCGGTGGCCGGGCCGTCGCCATCGACCGCCTCGTGGAAGCCGTCGCCGAGGCGGACGTGGTCATCTCCTCGACCGGTTCGGCCCAGTACCTGGTCGGGGCCGACCTCGTCGCCGCCGCGACGGCGGCCCGCCCGCACGGGCGCGTGTTCGTCGACCTGGCGCTGCCGCACGATGTCGACCCGGCCGTGGCAGAGCTACCGCGGACGATCCTCGTCGGTCTCGGCGACCTCGGAGCGCTGCTCGCCGAGGGCGCCGACGTCGAGACCCTGCCCGAAGTGCGGGCGGTCCGCGACCTCGTCACCGGGGAGGTCGCCGCCTACCTGGCCTCGCGCATGGTCAAGTCGGTGGCCCCCACCGTCGCCGCGCTCCGGTCGCGGGCAGCGGCCGTCGTCGCGAGCGAGATGGAGCGGCTCGACCACCGGCTGCCCGGCCTCGACGACGCCACGCGGGTGGAGATCCAGCACGTGGTCCACCGGGTGGTCGAGAAGCTGCTCCACACGCCGACGGTCCGGGTCAAGGAGCTGACCAGCGACGGTCACGGCGAGGACTACGCCGCGGCGCTTCGCGAGCTCTTCGACCTCGACCCGCACACGGTGGCCGCGGTCTCGACGCCGCCCACGACGGTGCACTCCGAGCTGGGGGGTGCACCGTGACCACGCTCCGGCTCGGCACCCGCCGCAGCACCCTCGCGCTGGCGCAGGCCACTCAGGTGGCCGACGCGCTGCGGGCGCTCGGCCACGAGGTCGACCTCGTCCCCCTCACGACGTTCGGCGACCGGTCTGCGGAAGCCCTGACGACGATCGGGGGCACCGGCGTCTTCGCCGCGGCCATCCGTCGGGCGCTGCTCGAGGGCGATATCGACCTCGCCGTCCACTCACTCAAGGACCTGCCGACCACCCCGGAGCCGGGGTTGGTCGTCGCGGCCACGCCGATCCGAGAGGACCCGCGCGACGTCCTGGTCGCCCGGGACGGACTGACCCTTGCCGAGCTGCCGGCCGGATCGGTGGTCGGCACCGGCTCGCCGCGCCGCGCCGCCCAGCTGCGGGCCCTCGGCCGCGCCCTGGAGGTCGTGACGGTCCGTGGCAACGTCGACACCCGGCTCGAGCTGGTCCGGTCCGGGGAGGTCGACGCGGTGGTCCTGGCCCGGGCCGGGCTGGTCCGCATCGACCGCGTGGGCGAGGTCACCGAGACCCTCGACCCGGTGCAGATGCTGCCGGCCCCCGGTCAGGGCGCGCTGGCGGTCGAGTGCCGCGAGGACCGCACCGACGTGCGCGTGGCGCTCGCGGCGCTGGACGACGCCGAAACCCGGGTATGCGTCACCGCCGAGCGCGCGGTGCTCGCCGCGCTCGAGGCCGGCTGTACCGCTCCGGTGGGGGCCCTCGCCGAGCTCGGCGCGGCACCGGCCCTGGTGCTCCACGCCTTTGTCGGCGCGGTCGACGGCTCTGCGGAGCTGCGTCGCTCGGTCGCCGGAGCTCGTGACGACCCGGCCGGCACCGGCCGCCGCCTCGCGGCCCTGCTGTTCGAGGCCGGCGCCGCGGCGCTGACCGCCTCCCCAGCCCCGCACGACAAGCCTCCCGACGGCATACCCCGCACCATCCCGACGTTGACCACAGAACACCAACACCCCACGGAGCACGTCTCGTGACCCCCACTGTTACCCCCCGCGCCGGCAAGCCAGTCGGCCGCGTCGCCTTCGTCGGTGCCGGCCCCGGCGACCCCGGACTCGTCACCCTGCGGGCGCGGGACCGGCTCGCGGCCGCCGACACCGTCGTTCTCGACCAGATCAACCGCGACGAGCTGGTCGCCCGGTTCTGTCGGCCCGACGTCACCGTCGTCGACGCCGGCCACGGCGAGCACGGCGAGGAGCTGACGCGGGCTTCCCGCGCCAAGCTGCTCGTCCGCACCGCCAAGGCGCTCGGTGGCGACGGCCTCGTCGTCCGGCTCCTCGACGGCGACCCCTCCCTCTTCAGCGGCTTCGCCGAGGAGGCGCAGGCCCTGCACAAGGCCGGCATCCCGTTCGAGGTCGTGCCGGGCGTCAGCGCCGCATCGGCCGTTCCCATGTATGCCGGCGTGCCGCTCACGACGCAGCAGGCGACCGCGGTGCACGTTGTCGACGCGGGCGACCGCCGTCACGACTGGGCCCCTGCGACCTCCGAGCACGTCACCGTGGTGGTCCTGGGCGCACCGGAGACGCTGGCGCCGGCCCTCGCGGGGCTTCGCGGAGCTGGTCGCTCGGAGGGCACCCCCGTCCTCCTCACCGAGTGCGGCACGACCACGCGGCAGGTGAGCCGGGTGACCACACTTGGCGAGGCCGAGGCGCTGCTGGCTAAGTCGTCGGTCCCGTTCCCGTCGCTCGCCGTCGTGGGACCGAGCGTCGCCCTGCGCGACGAGCTGTCGTGGTACGAGACCAAGCCACTGTTCGGCTGGAACGTGCTGCTGCCGCGGACGAAGGACCAGGCCGGTCCGACCGACGAGCGGCTGGCGCTCTACGGCGCCAAGGCCGACGTCGTCCCGACGATCTCCGTCGAGCCGCCGCGCACGCCGCAGCAGATGGACCGCGCCATCCGGGGCCTGGTCACCGGCCGCTACGAGTGGGTCGGGTTCACCTCGGTCAACGCCGTCCGCGCCGTGCGCGAGAAGTTCGAGGAGTCCGGGCTGGACGCCCGGGCGTTCTCGGGCCTTAAGATCGCGGCCGTCGGCGGTGTCACCACGGCCGCCCTCCGCGACTGGGGCATCCAGCCCGATCTCGTCCCCTCGGGCGAGCAGTCGGCCGCTGGTCTCCTCGTCGACTGGCCGGAGTACGACGAGGTCCTCGACCCGATCAACCGGGTGTTCCTCCCGCGTGCGGACATCGCCACCGACACCCTGGTCGCCGGCCTGCAGCAGATGGGCTGGGAGGTCGACGACGTCACGGCGTACCGCACGGTCCGGGCCGCGCCGCCGTCCGCCGAGGTCCGCGACGCGATCAAGTCCGGCGCGTATGACGCGGTGGTCTTCACGTCCAGCTCGACGGTCCGCAACCTCGTCGGCATCGCCGGCAAGCCGCACCCGTCGACCGTCGTCGCGGTCATCGGCCCGGCGACGGCCAAGGCCGCCGAGGAGGCGGGGCTCCACGTCGACGTCATGGCGCCCGAGGCGTCCTCCGACGCGCTGGTCGACGCGCTGGCCGCGCACGGCCTCGGGTTGGCCATCGCCGCACAGGAAGCCGGGGAGCCCGTCCGCCGGCCCAGTGAGACCAAGTCGACCGCTCGGCGCCGGGCGCGCTGAGGATGCGGAAGGCGACCACGCGGGCTCTGGAGGGGTACTCGGGGGGCGAAACCCCCTTAGGACAACCGGTGATCCGGCCCCGGCGGCTGCGGCAGAACGCGGCCGTCCGGGCGCTGGTCGCCGAGACGCGGCTGCACCCGCGCGACTTCGTGCTGCCGGTCTTCGTCAAGGAGGGTGCCACCGATCCGGTGCCGATCTCGTCGATGCCCGGTGTCGTCCAGCACTCGCTCGACTCGCTCGTCGAGGAGGCTCGCGCGTGCCTGGCGGCGGGCGTCGGCGGGTTCATGGTCTTCGGGGTGCCGACGAGCAAGGATGCGGTGGGCTCCGGCGCCGACGACCCCGACGGCATCCTCAACGTCGCGGTCGCGCGCGTGCGGGATGCGGTGGGCGACGACCTCGTCGTCATGTCCGACCTGTGCCTCGACGAGTTCACCGACCACGGTCACTGCGGCGTGCTGACCGCGGACGGGCGGGTGGACAACGACGCGACCCTCGAACGGTATGCGTCGATGGCTGTCGCGCAGGCCCGTGCCGGAACTCACGTGGTCGGGCCGAGCGGGATGATGGACGGCCAGGTCCGGGTGGTCCGGTCCGCCCTCGACGCGGCCGGCTTCCCCGACACGATCGTCCTCGCGTATGCGGCGAAGTACGCCAGCGGGTTCTACGGCCCGTTCCGTGAGGCGGTCGAGTCGTCGTTGGTGGGCGACCGGGCCACCTACCAGCAGGACCCCGCGAACCTTGTCGAGGCGCTGCGCGAGATCCAGCTCGACCTCGACGAGGGCGCCGACCTGGTCATGGTGAAGCCCGCCCTCTCCAACCTCGACGTCGTGCGAGCCGCGACGGAGATCGCCACGGTGCCCGTTGCCGCATACCAGGTCAGCGGGGAGTACTCGATGATCGAGGCGGCCTCAGAGCGCGGCTGGATCGATCGCCGTCGGTGCGCCTTGGAGGCGCTGACCTCGATCAAGCGGGCCGGCGCCCAGGTAACCCTCACCTACTACGCCCGGGAGGCCGCTTCCTGGCTTGGCGGATGAGCAGCCGCTGACGACGCCGGCGGGCGTCGATGCCGAGGGCGCCGAGCATGATCACCCCGACGAGAAGACCGCTGGAGATCGCCGTGGTGGCGAGGGCGTCCGCTCCGGCCACGCCGGTCAGCGCGACGAGCAGCCCGACCAGGCCGCAGGTCAGGGTGAACCAGCCCAGCCAAAGGAACACGTCCTCCCGGAACACCATCCGGAACACCAGCCAGTGCACCCCGAGCACGGTCGCCACCCAGGGCACCGACGCGCTCGGCAGGTCCAGCACCCGGATGGCCACCTGCGTGCCCCCGATGATCAACACGAGCTCGAGGGCGACGACGATCCAGAACGCCTGCATCTGACTGGCGTCCGGCCGGACCGCGTCGGGATCGTCGGGGACCCGCAGGATCGCCCAGAGCACCCCGAGGAACCACAGGGCGCCGACGACCCGGACGGCGTTGGCCCAGGGGTCGCCCAGCGGCCAGGCGTTGAGCAGGACGAACAGCAGACCTCCGACCGCACCGACCAGGGCCCCGACGCGGGCACCGTCCCACTGCACCGACCGTCTCGCCACGGACCTCATTCTCCGGTATGCGTCTGGGTCCCGGCACGCGGGCAGAATCGGCCGATGGACGTCGACCCGGACGAGGTGACCCGCCGACTGGCCGCTGCGCAAGCGGGAGAGCCGACCGCGTGGTTCGACGATCTCTACCGGGCGGCCGGCGCCGGAACCGCGGTCGTGCCGTGGGACCGGGCCGCGGCCAACCCGCTGCTGGTGGAGTGGGTCGAGCGGGACGGACCCCCGACGTCGGCGCGCACCATCGTGGTGGGCGCCGGATACGGCCGGGACGCCGAATACCTGGCCTCTCTCGGGTATCCGACCACCGCGTTCGACGTCTCACCGTCGGCCGTCGAGCAGACTCGAGCTCGGTATCCGGAGAGCCCGGTGACGTATGCGGTCGCGGACCTCCTTCACCTGCCCGAGCGCTGGCGCGACGCCTACGACCTCGTCGTGGAGAGCATGACCATCCAGGCCCTGCCCGAACCGCCGCGTGCCGACGCCACCCGGGCCGTGGCGAGCCTCGTCGCTCCGAGAGGCACGCTCGTCGTCATCGCCTTCGGGGCGGAGGGGACCGCGGACGAGCGGGATGTGTTCGACGGCCCGCCGTGGCCCCTGGTGCACAGCGAGATCGACGCCTTCGCCGTCGGCGGGATCGACCTGGTCGCGCTGGAGCGCGTCTATCCCGACGAAGAGCTCCGATGGCGAGCGACGTACCGGCGGCGCTGACGGGCACCGGCAGAGACCGCTCTCGCGGAATGTCGGAGCTGGGACGGCCGTTCGAACATATGATTGGAACTGACAGGAAGGACCATCGGGTGGGCGTGGAGCCGGACGAACCTCGCTGGCTGACCGACGGCGAGCAGGAGTCCTGGCGTGCCTACCTGCGGGGAAGCCGGTATCTCGAGGAGGCCCTCGACCGCGACCTCCAGGAGCACGGCCTGCAGCTGACCGAGTACGAGATCCTCTCCATGCTCAGCGAGAGCGACCGCGGCCGTCTGCGGATGTCCGAGCTGGCCGACCTTGTCGTGCAGTCCCGCAGCCGCTTGACCCATACGGCGGCTCGGCTGGAGAAGCGGGGCTGGGTCGAGCGCCAGTCCTGCCTGTCCGACCGCCGCGGGGTCGAGCTCGTCCTCACCGACGAGGGCCGGGAGCGGCTCATCGAGATGTCCAGGGCTCACGTCGACAGCGTGCGTCACCACCTGCTCGACGTCATGACGCCGGAGGAGTTCGCTGCCCTCGGGGTGGCGATGGCCAAGGTCCGCGACTCCGCGCTCGGCATCCACCAGGCGGTCGTCGCCGAGGCGTGTGCCGAGGCCGAGCTCGAGGCCGACCTCGACGAGCATCTCGACCAGGCCGGGCTGGCCCTCAGCCGCGAGGGCTGACGCGCTCAGCGCCCGAACGGCCGGGCTTGCGAGAATGCCGCGGTGAGCTCGACGCATACCGACCGGCCGGCGTATCCCCTGGAAGCCCCGGCGTCGGCCGCACTGCTCGACCGGGCTCTCGCCGTGATTCCTGGCGGGGTCAACTCACCGGTCCGCGCGTTCCGCGCCGTGGGAGGCACGCCGCGGTTCATGGCCAGGGCCACAGGCCCGTGGCTGACCGACGTCGACGGCCGCCGCTACGTCGACCTGGTCGGCTCGTGGGGGCCGATGATCCTCGGTCACGCGCACCCCTCCGTAGTCGCGGCCGTGCAGGAGGCGGCGAGGCGAGGATTCTCGTTCGGGACACCGTCAGAGAACGAGGTGGCGCTCGCCGAGGAGATCGTGGCCCGCACTCCCGCCCAGCAGGTGCGCCTCGTCAACAGCGGCACTGAGGCCACGATGACCGCCATCCGGTTGGCGCGGGGCTACACCGGCCGGACCGTCGTGGTGAAGTTCGCCGGCTGCTACCACGGGCACGTCGACTCCCTGCTGGCGGCGGCGGGGTCGGGCGTCGCGACCTTCGGTCTCCCCGACTCGGCCGGGGTCCCCGCGTCGGCTGCTGCCGAGACGATCGTGCTGCCTTACAACGACCTGGCCGCGGTCGAGTCGGCCTTCGCGGCCCGGGGGCACGAGATCGCGTGCGTCATCACCGAGGCGGCGGCCGGGAACATGGGGGTCGTGCCGCCGATGGAGGGGTTCACTGAGGGGCTGTTGCGGGTGGCGCACGAGCATGGCGCGCTGGTCGTCAGCGACGAGGTGATGACGGGTTTCCGGTGCTCGCCGTCGGGGTGGCACGGCCTCGAGGGTCCGTATGCGTCGGGCCCGCCGGACCTGTTCACCTTCGGGAAGGTCATGGGCGGCGGGTTTCCGGCGGCGGCGTTCGGGGGGCGGGCCGACGTCATGGCCCTCCTGGCGCCGGCCGGGCCGGTCTACCAGGCGGGGACCCTCAGCGGGAACCCGGTCGCCACCGCCGCCGGACTGGCGACGCTGCGCGGCTGCACGCCGGAGGTGTACGAGCGGCTCGACATGGTGAGTCGCACGATCGCCGACGCGGTGTCGGCGGGCCTGGGACGCGAGGGTGTGGCGCATACCGTCCAGTGGGCGGGGTCGATGTTCAGTGTGTTCTTCCGCGCGGAGCCGGTGCGCAACTACGACGACGCCCGGGCCCAGTCCACTGCGGCGTTCGCGGCGTTCTTCCACGCCATGCTCAGTCGCGGGGTGCACCTGCCGCCGAGCGCGTTCGAGGCGTGGTTCGTCAGCGCGTCGCACGACGATGAGGCGGTGGATCACGTCCTGGCGGCGGTTCCGGACGCGTGCCGGGCCGCGGCCCGCGGATTTGCGACAATCGGCGCATGAACCCGCCGGTCACGGTCGTGCACCTCATGCGGCACGGCGAGGTGCACAACCCGGACGGGATCCTCTACGGGCGGCTGCCCGGCTACCTGCTCTCTGAGCTCGGACGCGAGATGGCCGACCAGGTGGCCCGGTTCCTCGCCGACCACGACGTGGTCCGGATCGTCGCGTCACCACTCGAGCGAGCCCAGGAGACCGCCGTCCCGATCGCCGCGGCACTCGACCTGTCCGTCGAGACCGACGACCGGCTCATCGAGGCGGGCAACTACTTCGAGGGCAAGACGTTCGGCATCGGCGACGGCGCCCTCTCGAGACCGTCGGTGTGGCCCCGCCTGGTGAACCCGTTCACGCCGAGCTGGGGCGAGCCCTACGAGCACATCGCCGCCCGCATGCTCGGTGCGATCGCCGACGCGCGCGCCGCCGCATACGGGCACGAGGCGGTCCTGGTCTCCCACCAGCTGCCGATCTGGACCGTCCGCAAGAAGCTCGAGGGCAAGCGGCTCTGGCACGACCCGCGCAAGCGCGAGTGCGCGCTGGCCTCGCTCACCTCTCTCACGTATGCGGGAGACGACCTGACCTCGATCGCCTACACCGAACCCGCCGCCGAGCTGCTCGGCCGCGCGGCCAAGAAGGCGGGCGCGTGACGGCTGGTCCTCTACGGCGGCGCGGGGGGTTCGTCGCCGCGTGTGCAGTTGGTCTGGTGCTCCTGACCGGAGCGTGCAGCGACGACCCCAACAGCGTTGCGGCCCAAGCGATGGCCGGTGACGGCAAGGGCTATGTGGCCGGCGACGGCACCGTGCAGCAGCTGGCGGCCGCGTCGCGGAGCACGACGGTGTCGCTCTCCGGAACCACCGTCGACGGGAAGACGTGGTCCATGGCGAGCGACGCCGCGGGGAAGGTCGTCGTCGTCAACGTCTGGGGCTCCTGGTGCGCCCCGTGCGTGGACGAGACTCCGCACCTGCAGCAGGTCTGGCAGTCGTACTCAGCCGCCGGCAAGCCGGTCGCCTTCGTCGGCATCGACATCAAGGAGGGTGCCGCGACCGCCGCCGCGTTCCTCAAGGCCAACGGCGTGACCTACCCCTCGCTCAGCGACAGTGGAAGCGGCGGACAGCCGATGCTCGCGTTGCAGGGCAAGGCCGCCGCCACCCCGAGCACCCTCGTCCTCGACCGGCAGGGCCGCATCGCGGCGCGGGTCCTCGGCGCCACGACCGCGTCGACGCTCACGGCGCTCGTCGACGACGTGCTGGCCGAGCCGACGTGACCGGGTCCTGGGTCCCTGCCGCCGACGCCACCGTCGCAACAGCGGCCCTTCCCATCGCCCTGGCCGTGGCGCTGGCGGCGGGACTGGTGTCCTTCGCCTCGCCGTGCGTGCTCCCCCTCGTACCCGGCTTCCTCGGCTACGTGACCGGCCTGTCCGACGTCGCCCTGGAGCAGCGCCGGCGGGCGAACCTGGTCGTCGGCGCGCTGCTCTTCGTCCTCGGCTTCACCGTGGTCTTCATCGTCCTGGTGGCGCTGGCGTCGGCCGTCTCCTTCGCGCTGCGCGAGCACCTCGACCTGCTCACCCGGCTCGGAGGAGCGGTCGTCATCCTCCTGGCGCTGGTGTTCCTCGGCGTCGGGTCGGGGATCGGCCTGCAGCGGACCGCCGCTCCCCGATGGAAGCCCGCGGCCGGACTAGCTGGCGCCCCGCTCCTCGGCGCGGCGTTCGCGCTCGGGTGGGCGCCCTGTACCGGGCCGACCCTCGCGGCGATCCTCGCCCTGACCGCGCCGCTCAGCGCCGACGGCGGCGCCGTCGGCCGAGGGGTTGCCCTCGCCGTCGCGTACTCGCTGGGTCTCGGCGTCCCCTTCGTCCTGATCGCCGCGGGGTACTCGCGCGCCGGCCGGACCGGCACCTGGCTGCGCCGGCACCGGCGCGGTATCCACGTGTTCGGTGGCGTGCTGCTCCTGACCGTGGGCGTACTCATGGTCACCGGCGTCTGGACCGACCTCGTCGCCTGGGTCCAGGCCAACCTCGTCGGCGGCTTCACGACGGTGCTCTGATGGCGACCCAGACCTCGGCCCGCTCCCCCGTCACCCAGCCCCGGCTCGGGCCGGTCGGCTGGGCCCGCTGGGCGTGGCGCTCGCTCACCTCCATGCGGACCGCGCTGTTCCTCCTGCTTCTGCTGTCGGTCGCCGCGGTGCCGGGCTCGATCTTCCCGCAGCGGTCCATCGACGCCGCCAAGGTCGCGGACTTCCTGGCGACCAATCCGGGCGTCGGACCGTGGCTGGACCGGTTGGGCTTCTTCGACGTCTACTCGTCGGTCTGGTTCTCGGCGATCTACCTGCTGCTCGTCGTGTCTCTCGTGGGGTGCATCGTCCCGCGAAGCCGGCTGCACTGGCATACCCTCCGCGCCCAGCCACCGCGCGCCCCCCGCAACCTCACCAGGCTCGACCAGTCCGTCGAGCTCACGTATGCGGGTGACGTCGCCGCCGCTCGATCGGCGGCTACGGAAGCGTTGCGGCGCAGGCGTTTTCGGGTGATCTCGCACGACGACGAGTCGGTGAGCGCCGAGAGCGGGTACCTGCGCGAGACCGGCAACCTCGTCTTCCACATCGGGCTGTGCGTCGTCATCGTCGGGGTCGCCATCGGGCACCTCTTCGGGTGGCGCGGCGACGTGATCGTGACGGAGGGCGAGACGTTCTCGTCCACGCTGTCGTCGTACGACTCGTTCCTCCCCGGCCCCATGACGGACCCCGAGAACCTCCCGCCGTTCACGATAGGGCTGCAGTCGATGTCGGCCACCTTCGAGGACCAGGTCGGCGGAGCGCAGTTCGGCGCCCCGCGGAGCTTCACCGCGGACGTCACGACGACCGAGCGGCCGGGTGGTCCGGCCAGCCAGGAGCAGATCAGCCCGAACCACCCCGTCACCCTGGACGGTGCCGACGTGTTCCTCCTCGGGAACGGGTACGCCCCGGTCGTCACCGTGCGTGACGGGTCGGGGGCGGTGCTGTACCAGCAGGCGACACCGTTCCTCGCGCAGGACAACGTCTACACCTCGGTGGGCGCGATCAAGGTCGGCGCGGCCCGCCCCAAGGCGCTGGCGTTCAGCGGGTTCTTCCTCCCGACCGCGGAGCCGACGTATGCGAACGGGCCGGCCTCGCTGTTCCCGGACGACCGCAACCCCGAGCTGGCCCTGTCGGTGTGGGAGGGCGCCCTCTACCCCGGGGACCGTCCGCAGTCCGTCTACACCCTCGACACCACCGACCTGACTCAGATCACCAAGGCCGACGGGACCCCGCTGCTGATCCGGCTCCAGCCCGGCCAGAGCTACGAGCTGCCCGACGGGCGGGGGTCCATCACGTTCGACTCGGTGGAGCGGTTCGCCGGGCTGTCCGCGCGCGTCGACCCGGGCAAGGAGCTGACGCTTCTGGCCGCGATCGCGACGATCCTCGGCCTCGTCGCGTCACTCCTGGTGCGGCGGCGCCGGGTCTTCGTGCGGGTCCGGCCGGCCGAGGACCCCTCGCGTACGCTCGTCACCATCGGCGGTCTGGCGAAGACGTCCGACCCCGGGCTCGGTGCAGTGCTGACCGGGCTGCGCGACGATGTGAGCACCGGGCGTTGAGTGAAGGAGAGCAGTATGCCGTCAGCCGACCTGGTCGGGTACTCCAACCTCGCGCTGTACTCGGCGATGGGTGTCTTCACCGTCTCGATGCTGCTCTTCGCGACCTACCTGGCCGCGCTCGGACCTGTCCGCACGGAGCGTGCGGCGTCGCTTCGAGACCGCGAGCTGGTGGGCGCCGGCGGGGCGGCCCGGGACGGCGCAGAGGCGGGCACCGGCATACCGGCTCCTGGCGACGCGGCCGACGACCCGTCGCTGCGGGCCCGGAAGACCGCCAACATCGCGCTGTCACTCGCCTGGCTGGGCTCGCTGCTGCTGGTCGCATCGGTCGTGCTCCGTGGCGTCGCCGTGATGCGGCCGCCGTGGGGGAACATGTTCGAGTTCGCGACGGCGGGATGCGCGGTGACGGCGCTGGGGTACTGCGCGGTGGCGCGGCGGCAGCGCTGGGAATGGCTGGGCCTGTTCGTCATCGGTCCGGTGCTGCTCACCCTCGGCCTGTCGCTGTTCGCGTTCTACACCGAGGCGGCCGAGCTCGTCCCGGCGCTGAAGAGCGTGTGGCTGACCATCCACGTCGTCGTGGCGTTCCTCGCGGTGGCCGTCTTCACCGTCGGGTTCTCGATCGGGATCCTCTACCTCGTCAAGCGGCGTCGCGAGGAGCAGCCGCCGGCACGACGGAACTTCGTCGAGAGCCTGCCGGCGGCCGCGTCCCTGGAGCGGACCGCATACGGGCTGAACATGGTCGGCTTCATCCTTTGGACGTTCACGCTGGTGGCCGGCGCGATCTGGGCGCAAAAGGCGTGGAGCTCGTACTGGACGTGGGACCCCAAGGAGGTCTGGACGTTCGTTATCTGGGTGGTCTACGCGGCGTACATGCACGCGCGGGCGACCGCGGGATGGGAGCCGCGCAAGGCCATGTGGATCGCCCTGGTGGGCTACGTGTGCGTGCTGCTCAACTTCACCGTGGTCAACCTGTTCTTCACGGGCATGCACGCCTACTCGGGCCTCAAATAGTGCTGCGCTACACCGTCCTCCGGCTGTTGATCTTCTTCGGCTGCCTGATCTTCTTCTGGCTGGTGGGGCTGCGGAACAACGAGATCCTGCTGCTGGCGGTCTCCGCGGTGGTGTCCGTCGCGCTTTCGTACTTCCTGCTGCGCTCGCAGCGGAACCGGTTCTCCGAGCAGATCGCCGACCGGATCGAACGGCGGCAGGCGGCCCGGCAGCGGGCGGCCGGGACGGCAGGGACGGACGGAACGGACGAGGCCGCGGAGGACGCCGAGCTCGACGCCGGTCTGGACGCCGACCACCGCGACCGCTGACCCCGGGTTTCCCGCTTCCGGACTCACGTTGCTGTGACTCTGCGGCCCGCGACTGGCCTCCACCTCACAACAACGTGAGCCCAGAAGATGAGCGTATGCGGAAGGAGCCACTGAAGCGGGTCAGCGAACCGCAGCCGCGCCGCGCCCGAACGGCCATTCGTACCTGCACTTCATGGCGGCGGAGGTCGGTCAGCCCGAAGCGCA
>DATLQE010000177.1:0-7461 GCA_035535335.1 Lapillicoccus sp.
CAACCGCTACCCGCACGAGTTCTCGGGCGGCCAGCGTCAGCGCATCGGCGTGGCCCGAGCCATCGCCCTGCGTCCCCAGCTCGTCGTGTGCGACGAGCCGGTCTCCGCGCTCGACGTGTCGATCCAGGCCCAGGTCATCAACCTGCTGGAGGACATCCAGAACGAGCAGAACCTCGCCTACGTCTTCATCGCCCACGACCTGTCCGTCGTCCGGCACATCTCCGACCGCGTCATCGTCATGTACCTCGGCAAGGTCATGGAAGAGGCGCCCCGGGACACGCTCTACGAGCACCCGCTGCACCCCTACACCCACGCCCTCCTCTCCGCGGTCCCCACGCCGGACCCCAACAAGGAGGCGATGAAGGACCGCATCCTCCTCAAGGGCGACCTGCCGTCCCCGCAAAACCCGCCGAGCGGATGCGTGTTCCGGACCCGGTGTCCCAAAGCTCAGCAGAAGTGCGCCGATGAGGTGCCCCTCCCCGTTGAACGGGCCCCCGGCCACCGGGTGGCGTGCCACTTCCCGGAGGAGCGCCAGGTCGTTTGAATCACCCCACGAAGTTCTCCGCTTCGCTCCGATACTTCGCGGGGACCCCGACGGGCACTGACCGCTCTTCGTGAGCCGGTTGCTGTTCGTCCACGCGCACCCGGACGACGAGACCCTGACCTGCGGCATCACCATGGCGCACCACGTCGCCCTCGGCGACGAGGTGCACGTCCTCACCTGCACCCTGGGTGAGGAGGGCGAGGTCGTCCCCCGCGAGCTGGCCCACCTCCAGGGGGCCGACGGCGACCCGCTCGGTCCGTTCCGGCTGGGGGAGATCCGCGAGGCGATGCGTCGGCTCGGTGTCCACCAGAGCGTTCTCGGTGCGGACGAGGTGACCGGACGGCTCTCGCTCTTCCGGGACAGCGGAATGGTCGGTATGCCGTCCGGCCAGCATCCTCGCGCGTTCGCGGCGGCCGACGTCGAGGCGGTCGGTGCGCTCGTGGCCGACCACATCCGCGAGCTGCGGCCCGACGTGGTCGTCACCTACGACGCCACGGGCGGCTACGAACATCCCGACCACGTCCAGACCCACCGCGCGACGATGGCGGGACTCCGGCAGCTGAAGCAGGGCGAGCGCCCCGCATACACCTTTCACGTGCACACACCCCGGTCCTGGGTGCGGCCCGACCGGCGCTGGTTGCGCGAGCACGTGCCGGCCGAGCTCGGTCTGGCGTTTCGCGCGGACGACGACCCGGAGATCTCCTCGACGATCGACGACGCCCTGGTCACTCACCTCGTCGTCGACCCCGTTCACCTACCCGCCCAGATCCACGCGCTCGACGCGCACCGCACCCAGCTGCGCGTGTGGCCGGGCGGCTACTACGCCCTGACCAACGGCGTCGCCGCGCGCCTTGCCGGGCGGGAGGCCTTCGTCCGAGTCGACCCGGCCACGGGTCGGCGCGTCGACACCGGAGCCGTGGCCAGCGGCCTGCTGCCTGCTCGCTAGGCTCGCTGGTCGTGCGCCTCGACCGCTACGACGAGCCGTCGTCCGACGTCTATCGGCTCGCAGTCGGGCGCCTGGCCACCGGGGTCACCATCGTCTCCAGCAGCTTGGGCGGCATCGACCACGCGATGACGGCCAACGCCGTCGCCTCGGTGTCCCTCGAGCCGCTGTTGGTGCTGGTATGCGTCGAGCGCGAGGCGCGGTTCCACGACGCGATCGTCCAGAGTGGGGTCTGGGGCGTCAGCATCCTGCCGTCGACGGGGCGGGCCACCGCCGACTGGCTGGCCACCCGCGGCCGCCCGCTGCACGGGCAGCTCGACCGGGTCCCCACCCATCGCGGCGTCACCGGAGTGGCGCTTCTGGACGAGTCGCTGGCGACGTTGGAGTGCGAGAGCACGGACACGTATGCGGGCGGCGACCACACCATCGTCGTCGGACGCGTCCTGTCCGTGGAGATCAGCGACCGGCCCGGGGACGCCCTTCTGTACTACCGCGGCCGCTACGACTCGCTGGCGTGACCGTGCTGCGGCTGAGGCTGCCGGTGCCCGACGACGTGCCGTGGATGACCTGGTACCTGTCGGCCCACGCGGTCCCCGGCGTCGAACGGTGGGAGAACGGCCGGTACGCGTGTGCCGTCGAGACCTCCCACGGCCCGGACGTCCTCTCGCTCGACTTCACCGCCCGAGACGCGGAGGTCGTGGTCGGCCTGGAGCGCAACGGCCGCCCGGAGACGGCGATGCTGACGCGCGTACGCGCACTGCTCGACCTCGAGGCCGACGCGCAGGCCGTCGCCGCTCACCTGTCTCGAGACCGGGCGCTGGCGCCGGCCGTGGAGGTGGCGCCGGGCCTGCGGGTGCCTGGCGCGCTCGACGGGTGGGACCTCCTGCTGCGCACGATGGTGAGTCAGCAGATCTCCCTGGCCGCGGCGCGGACCCATCTCGCACGGTTGGCGGCGGCGCTTGGCGAGCCGGTTGGGAGCCTGCGGCTCTTGCCGTCGGCCGGGGTGGTCGCCGACCAGGGTGACGGTGTGCTGACCGGTCCGCGAAGCCGGATCGCCGCGGTGGTAGCCGCGGCGACCGCGGTGGCGGACGGCTCGCTGGATCTCTCGCCGACCCGGGAGCCGGCGGCGCTGCACGCCGAGCTGCTGGCGCTGCGCGGGGTCGGACCGTGGACGGCGACGTACGTCACGATGAGGCTGACGGGTGACCCCGACCGGTTGCTCGCGACGGACCTCGTGGTGCGGCAGGGTGCTGCGGTGCTCGGCGCCGACCTGATCCACGCCGAGCGGTGGTCCCCTTTTCGCTCGTACGCGACGATGCACCTCTGGCGGGCCGCACTCGCAAGCCGTCCGACGCACACCTGGCCGTTCGGCAACGATTCGGTGTCGGAGCCCCTCTCGGACGAACCGGGCGCGCGAGGCGTCCGCGTCCGCCCCTAGGGTCCTTACATCAGCCGCCGGCGCTCGAGAGCCAGGATCGTACGGCCGACAGGGAGGGTGTGACCGTGCCGACGGGCCGAGCCGCCACTGCCCTGTGGGCGGGGATTGGGCTCGCCGTGGCGGCCGCGGCCTATCTCGTGCTGGCGCTCGTCCTGGGCCGGCAGGTGCCGACCGCCGGCTCCGTCGAGGGTGTCGAGATTCGCGGCCTGTCGCGCGAGGAGGCGGTGGCACGGCTGGAGCGGGACCTCGCGACGGTCGCCAACGCCGAGATCGTCGTGACGGCAGGCAGCTCCGGCCGCACGTTCGCGGTGCACCCCGCGGAGGCGGGTCTTGCCCTGGACGTTCCCGGCACGCTCGACCGGCCGGCAGGGTTCACGCTCGACCCGGTCCGGATCTGGCGGCACCTGACCGGCTCCGCCGAGCGCCAAGTGACCACGACGGTCGACGGGGCGCGGCTCACCACGGCGGTGACCGCCCGAGCCGCGGAGGCGCAGGTCGCCCCGAAGGACGGCTCCGTGACGTTCGCCGACGGGATGGCGACCGGGGTGCCGGCGGTCACCGGCGTCACGGTGCCGGTCGAGCCGCTGGTCCGTCAGCTGACGGCGGCCTACCCGCGGGCGACCGCGGTCACCGCCGAGGTGACGTTGACGCCACCGACCGTGACCCAAAAGGCGGTCGACGCGGCGATGGACTCGTTCGCCCGGCCGGCGATGTCGGGACCGGTGAGCGTGGTGGCTGGCCCGGCAACGGTGTCCTTGACTCCCGCGCAGCTGGCTCCGGTGCTGTCGATGGAACCGAACGCCGATGGCGGCCTGAGCCCGGCCGTGGACCAGTCGAAGCTCGCGTCGGTGATGACCGAGGCGCTGGGTGGGGCGTTGCCCCGGCCGCAGGACGCCCGGATCGTCGTGGAGGACGACGTTCCGAAAGTCCTCCCGTCGGTGGACGGTGTCGCGGTGGATCCGGCCACATCCGTGGACGTCCTCATCGCTGCGCTGACCGCGACGGACCGGACGGCGCAGCTCACGGTGACGACATCGCGTCCGGCGTTCACGACGGAGGCAGCCGAGGCCCTCGGGGTCAACGAGGTCGTGGCGTCGTTCGACTCGCGCTTTCCGTACGACCCGTCGCGGACCGCGAACCTGATCACCGCCGCCAACACCATCAACGGAACGTTGCTCAAACCGGGGGAGACGTTCAGTCTCAACGGAATCCTCGGCGAGCGGACCCCGGAGAAGGGCTACCGCGAGGGCTACGTCATCGAGAGTGGACGCCTCGTCAAGGGCATCGGTGGTGGCGTCTCGCAGGTGTCGACCGTCGTCTACAACCTCGCCTGGTTCTCGGGTGCGACGCTGGTCGAACACACACCGCACGCGTTCTACATCTCGCGGTACCCCGAGGGCCGGGAGGCCACCGTCTACTGGCCGGGTATCGACAACACGTTCACCAACACCACACCGCATGGGATGCTGATCCAGATGTGGGTGGCCGGCAGTCAGGTCCACGGACGGGTCTGGAGTACGAAGACGTACGACGTCGAGGCGGTCAAAGGGCCTCGCACCAACGTCCGGCCAGGCCGGACGATCACCGACGACACCGTGGCGTGCGTGCCCCAACCCGACATCGTGCCGGGGTTCGACGTGACGGTGACGCGGATCGTCACGCAAGGCGGGGCCGAGGTGAAACGCGAGGAGTACACCACCAACTACCGGCCCGAGGACCGGGTCGTCTGCACGAACCCGAACCACCAACGGTGAACCGCCGAACGACGCTCAGTCGTCCGGGTCCTTGCGCAGGTAGACGTACGTGTGATGAGGCCGAAAGCCCTCGGACTCGTAGAGGCCGATCGCGGCGTCGTTCTCGACCTCGACCTGCAGGTACAGGGACGAGATCCGCCGCTGCCGGGCCAGCATCCCGGCGGCGTGGAGCACGGTGCGGCCCAGCCCCCGCCCGCGCTGCGAGGGCTCTACCCAGAGCGCCTGGAGTCCGGCCCACCCAGGGTGTATAGCCATCCGCGCCAGGGCGCTGATGTCGCTCGAGCGGTCCGTCGTCGAGAGGAAGAGCTGGCCCGGAGATCCGGTCAGCAGCTGCTCGGTGACGCCGGGTTGCGTCGACCGCTGTTTCTCGTATGCCACCAGCCAGTCCAGTTCCAGTGCCGCCGACACGTGGACCGGAGCCGCTCCGTCGCGTAGCGGTTCGATGTCAGACGACGCCCGGGTCATGACCACGGTGGGCGCCACGGCGGTGTAGCCGCGGTCGAGGAGGACCAGGCCCAGCGGCTGGTCGGCCGCTTCGCCACTTTGCGGGAGGTCGACGTGGAACAGCGGGGGGAGCCCGCGGGCCGCATACCACTCCTCGGCGTGTTCGACCGCACTCTGCATCGAGGACCCTGGATCCCCAAGCGGCAGAACGGAGTTCCCACGTCCGGTGAACCCCGATGAGGCGCGGAGCATCCAGTCGCCCAGCCATTCCTCTTCGACGGCGCGCCACCCTTCGGCCATGAGCCGCTCGAGGTCGACGGTCGAGACGGCGGTGTGCGGGCGGCCTCGCCGCACCGGCGCCGGTGGGACGGGCCGCGCGACGACGACGTCCTCGCCGCGCACCGTCACCGGGCCGGCGGACCCCTCCACGGTCAGCCCGTGCTGGTCCATGGCCGTGACCACGCCGACGACGTCGGTGAGCGGTGGCTGCGAGCCGGGCGGTCGGCGGTATCGCACGACGACGCGCCGGCCCACCTGGACGGGCTCAGAGGGCATCCTGGCGCTCCCGGTCGGGACGGACGTGAGGGCACCGCCACCCTCGCGTTCGCGAGGAACTGGCGACTCGGCATACTAGGCATGAACACCCGCGCCGCAGGAGGACAGCTGTCCCATGACGTACGTCATCGCCCAACCGTGTGTTGATCTCAAGGACAAGGCCTGCATCGAGGAGTGCCCGGTCGACTGCATCTACGAGGGCGAACGGTCGCTGTACATCCATCCTGACGAGTGCGTCGACTGCGGGGCGTGCGAGCCGGTCTGCCCGGTCGAGGCGATCTACTACGAGGACGACGTCCCTGAGCAGTGGGCGGACTACTACAAGGCGAACGTCGAGTTCTTCGACGACCTCGGTAGCCCGGGCGGAGCGGCGAAGATGGGCCTCATTCCCAAGGACCACGCGATCATCGAGGCGTTGCCACCACAAGAACACGCGGAGTGACGACAGGGGTGCGAGGACACGAGCCGGGCGCACCTCCCGCTCGCGGGGGAGGAACGATCGAGGCCCGGAGCACCCCGCGGAGTCACGACCGAGGGGACGAGTGAGCCGTTCGCTCGCGGCGGAGCTCCCTGACTTTCCTTGGGACACGCTCGAGCCGTACAAGCGGACGGCTCAGGCGCATCCGGACGGGATCGTCGACCTGTCCGTCGGGACACCGGTCGATCCCACGCCCGACGTGGTGCGGGAGGCGCTTGCCGCTGCTGCGGATGCGCCGGGATACCCCCTGACGTGGGGCACGCCGGACCTGCGGGAGGCGGTGGCGGCGTGGTTCGCGAGGCGGCGCGGGGTTCCGGACGTGTCGCCCGACGGTGTTCTGCCGACGATCGGCAGCAAGGAGCTGGTGGCGTGGCTGCCGACCCTCCTGGGGCTCGGATCGGACGACGTGGTGGGGATCCCGGCGGTGGCGTACCCGACGTACGACGTAGGCGCTCGGTTGGCGCGGGCGACGCCGGTGGTGGTGAACGGGCTGGCCGCGTACGGGCCGCAGACCACGGCAACTCGGCCGAAGCTGTTGTGGCTCAACAGTCCCTCCAACCCGACTGGGGCGGTCCTCGGGACGGCTCATCTGGCCAAGGTCGTGGCCTGGGCCCGTTCGAACGGCGTGGTTGTCGCTTCGGACGAGTGCTACGCGGAGCTCGGCTGGACGAACGCGCCGGTGCCGAGCATCCTCGACCCGGCCGTATGCGGCGGCAGCCACGAGGGGCTGTTGGCGATCTACTCGCTGTCAAAGCAGTCCAACCTCGCGGGGTACCGGGCGGCGTTCGTGGCCGGGGACGTCCGGCTGGTGCGGCAGCTGCTCGAGGTTCGCAAGCACGCGGGGATGATCGTGCCCTGGCCGGTGCAGCGCGCCATGCTCGCCGCCCTGGGGGACGACGCCCATGTTGCGGTGCAGAAGTCCCGGTATGCGACGCGGCGGGAGTCGTTGCGGGACACGTTGGAGCGGGCCGGGTTCCGCATCGACGCGTCGGAGGCGGGACTCTACCTGTGGTCCACCCGCGGTGAGGATGCGTGGGCCAGTGTGGGCTGGCTGGCCGAGCGCGGAGTGTTAGTGGCCCCCGGGACCTTCTACGGGACGGCCGGCTCTCAACACGTGCGGGTCGCATTGACGGCGACGGATGATCGGATCGCGGCGGCTGCGCAACGCTGGTGACCTGCGCGGCTCCTGGGAATGGTGGGACGACGTGGTCGGACCTTGTGGATATCGGCTGGTGGATTCCCTTGCGCCGGAATGGGATTCGTCGATGTGGGCTGTCGGTGCCGGGTTCTAGCGTTGCCGGCATG
>DATLQE010000178.1:0-21668 GCA_035535335.1 Lapillicoccus sp.
TGCCCTTCCCGTGCGTTCGCTGCCGACCAAGGCGGTGTGGTGGACGGTCCCGGTCGAGCTGCTCGCGGCCTGGAACGTGCCGGAGGCGGCCATCTCGGGAGCGGCCCACGCCGCCGAGCACGCCGCCATCGGGATGCTGCCGTTGGTCGCCACCTCGGACCGGTGGGACATCGGCGGCGTGTCGACCGAACGCCACCTCGACACCGGCCGGCCCACGGTTCTCGTCTATGACGGGTACCCCGGTGGTGCCGGCTTCGCCGAGCGCGGGTACCACGCTATGCAGACGTGGCTGTCGGGCACCCGGGATGCCATCGCGGGGTGCGCCTGCCTCTCCGGATGTCCGTCGTGCGTGCAGTCACCGAAGTGCGGCAACGGCAACGAGCCGCTCGACAAGGCTCGCGCCGTGAGCCTGCTCGATATCACCCTCGACGGCGCTCGCCGCACGCCGTGATCGGGACGGTGGGACCGAGCCGCGGAAGCCATGCTCGCCGGCCATCGGTACACGCCGCAGCTCGTCTCGTCGCTCGGGTCAGGGGGACGGACCTGCCCGGGACCGCGCGGCCGCGACGCCGACGTGCGGCATCGTGGCGACGACCCGCACCTCGATCTCCACGCTGAGGTCCGGTTCGGTCGAGCAGCTGACCAGTCCCGCGCCGTTGCGTGAGGCCACCGAACCAGCGGCCGCGCATGCCGTCAGCGCCGGTTCTCCGCGGACCAAAGCCGCCGCTGCGCCCAAAGCCGCCAGATCGGCGGCCGAATGCGCTTGGTGTGATGCCACCACGGAACTGATCACCATTAACGCGCCGACCGCCATCGCCAGGAGCACGCCCACCACGCCGACCACCGCCACCGTCGCCGAGCCACGATCCCGGCACGATCCGGTCGCACCGCGGTTGGGGGCAGCCGCGCCGCGGCTCCGAGCCGTCGCGGCGGCGTTCGCCCGCACCGATCCATCGACCGACGGACGACCCCTCACGGCGGTCCCGCAGCCCCTTCCCTCGCCGCCGTCGCCGATCCCCGAACCGTCACCATCCGCCATCCCGCCAGGTCGCGGCTCGCCGACACTGTTGCCGACACCTCTGCGCCGGAGCTCCCGACAACCCCCGAGGCGCCCGGCGGACCGGCAGTGACCGCCAGCTCCCGCGCCGAACCCTCCGAGTCACCCCGCGCCAAGGCGCGAGCCGCGAGCCGGGCGGCATCGACGCACCGGACCTCGTCGATGCCCAGCCGGATCGCCGACAGTCCCAGAGCGAGCACCACGACGACGACCGGCACCGCGACCGCCAGCTCGGCGGTCACCATCCCGGGGTCGCGGCGGCCGGCCACGTCAGCTCGCCGAGCCCAGCGCCGTCGTGATGATGCTCGTCAGCGCGGACATCACCGCCCCGGACTTCACGACGGCGAGCAGCACCGCCGCGAAAGCCACGGCGGCCAAGGTGCCCACCGCATACTCCGCCGTCGTCATCCCGGCCGACCGCAGTCGGCCGACCCGACGACACCTCGCCCACACTCGGGCGCACCACGAACCCCGCATCGACTTTCCCCTGTCCACGAAGGCGTCCTGACGAACGCCGGCCGGACGATCCGGCCTTCGCCATCGATGCTGGTCACGTGACCGCCGCATCGCGAGACCCGGCCTTCGGCCTGTGGATCGTGGGACGAGCCGCGCATACCGTGTGGACATCCGGCCGAGGAACGCGGTACGGACCGAATCAGGGAGTCTCCGACGAGGATGGTGAACCGATGAGCGACCAGCACGAATCTCCGTCACCCGACACTGACGCGCCGGTCGAGGGCGACGGCGACGGCATCGAGATCACGACCGGCGAGCCGAACACCTTCGAGCCCGAAGAGGACCCGGACGCGGCGGAGGCCTGACCCGTCGCGGTATCACCAACGTCGCCTCCTCCCTCTTCTCCGGTAGCCACGGAACCTCCACGCGGGCTGCGGGAGACTCGGGAACTCCGGCCGTTCGCGTGGCCGTGGCGACAACGTCGATCAGGCCGGTCGACCTCGACAGGTCGGCCGGCCTCACGCTGTGGTGAGAGGGACGTCCACGCGAGAGGCGAGGTCCGCCAAGGAGATCCCGTAGGTCTCGGCCACTCGCGCGCCGTCCGGGCCGACCGTGAAGACCGCGTAGTCGGTGTAGACGCGGCTGACGCAGTGCAGGCCGGTCAACGGATAGGTGCACGTCGTCACGAGCTTCGACGAGCCGTCCTTGGCGAACAGGGTCATCATCACGAAGACCTGCTTGGCGCCGATGGCCAGGTCCATCGCCCCACCCACAGCCGGGATGGCGTCGGCCGCTCCGGTATGCCAGTTGGCGAGGTCTCCGTGGTGCGACACCTGGAACGCACCGAGCACGCAGACGTCTAGATGGCCGCCGCGCATCATCGCGAACGAGTCCGCGTGGTGGAAGTAGGACGCACCGGGCAGCTCTGTGACGGGGACCTTGCCGGCGTTGGTGAGGTCGGTGTCGATCTGGTCACCGACCGCGGCCGGTCCCATCCCGAGCATCCCGTTCTCGGTGTGCAGGACGATGCCGGCGGCCGGGTCCAGGTAGTCGGCCACCGTGGTGGGCTGCCCGATGCCGAGGTTCACGTAGGAACCCGCGGGGATGTCCCGGGCGACCAGCGCGGCCAGCTCGTTCCGATGCAGCGGTCCACGCTCGGTGTGCTCGACGGTCGCTGAGATGCCGGTATGCGTCTCCGCGGCGGTGTCGGTCATGACGCCTCCGTTCGTGCAGACTCCACGGCCGTTCCTTCGGCCGACAGGTCGAGAACCCGGTTGACGAAGATCGACGGCGTGACGACGCTCTCCGGGTCGAGCGCGCCGACCGGTACGACCTTGGAGACCTCGGCGATGGTGAGGTCGGCCGCCGCCGCCATCACCGGGCCGAAGTTGCGGGCCGTCTTCCGGTACACGAGGTTGCCCATCCCGTCGGAGAGGTGCGCCCGGATCAGGGCGACGTCGCCGCGAATCGGGTACTCGAGGACGTAGTCCCGGCCGTCGATGGTTCGCGTCTCCTTGCCCTCGGCCAGCGGGGTGCCCGCGCCGGTCGGCGTGAAGAACGCCCCGATCCCCGCGCCGGCAGCTCGCATCCGCTCCGCCAGGTTTCCCTGAGGCACCACCTCCAGGTCGACCTGGCCCGCCCGGTACAACCCGTCGAACACCCAGGAGTCGGACTGTCGCGGGAACGAGCAGATCACCTTGCGGACCCGGCCCGCCGCGAGCAGCGCCGCCAGCCCCGTGTCCCCGTTGCCGGCGTTGTTCGAGACCACGGTCAGCTTAGAAGCGCCCTGCCGGATCAGCGCGTCGATGAGATCCACCGGCATACCGGCCATGCCAAAGCCACCAACGAGCACGGTTGCCCCGTCAGCGATTCCGCCCACGGCGGCGTCAGGGTCGCTGACGATCGAGACGCGTGACATCAGGCATCCTCGTTCTCGAGCACGACGGCGAGCCCCTGACCGACGCCGATGCAGATCGCTGCCACACCCCACCGGTGCCCTCCCTCGCGCAGACGCTTGACCAGGGTGCCGAGGATGCGACCACCCGAGGCGCCCAGCGGATGCCCGATCGCGATGGCCCCGCCCTTGGCGTTGACGATCTCCGGGTCGATCCCCCACGCGTCGATGCAGGCCAACGACTGCACCGCAAACGCCTCGTTCAGCTCGACGGCACCGACGTCCGACCACTCGATTCCCGCTCGCCGCAACGCCTTCTCAGCCGCCTCGACCGGCGCATACCCGAACATCTGCGGCTCCAGTGCGGCCGCCGCCCGCCCGGCGAACCGAGCCAGCGGCGGCCGGCCGATCCGCGACTGCGCCGCCTTGGACCCGAGCAATACCGCCGACGCGCCGTCGTTCAGCGGTGACGCGTTGCCGGCGGTGATCGTCCCCTCGAGGCGGAACGCCGGAGTCAGCGTCGCCAGCTTCTCCACCGACGTCCCCGCCCGAATCGACTCGTCGCGCGTGATGTCGGCGCCGGGGACGGCCACGCTGATGTCGTCGTAGAAGCCTTCGGTCCACGCCGCGTCGGCCAGCTGGTGTGACCGGACGGCGAACGCATCCTGCCGCTCACGGGGGATCGCGAACTTCTCCTGCAGCTGCTCGTTGCTCTCCCCCAGCGACACCGTCCACTCGGGCGGCATGGTCGGGTTCACCAACCGCCAGCCGAGCGTCGTCGACACGGCCGTGACGTCCCCTGGTGGGAACGGCTTGGCCGGCTTGGGCAGCACCCACGGGGCCCGCGTCATCGACTCCACTCCGCCGGTGACGACGACGTCGGCGTCGCCGGACTCGAGGGTGCGCGATCCGATCATGGCGGCGTCCAGGCTCGACCCGCACAGCCGGTTCACTGTCGTCGCGGGAACGGTCACCGGCAGGCCCGCCAACAGCACCGCCATGCGACCCACGTTCCGGTTGTCCTCACCGGCTCCGTTCGCATTGCCCCACACGACGTCTCCGATGTCCTGCGGGTCCAGATCGGGCACGGTGGCCAGCACGCCGGTCAGCGCGGTGGCCGCCAGGTCGTCGGGACGGACGCCGGCGAGCCCCCCGTTGAACTTCCCGAAGGGAGTTCGTACCGCGGCGTACACGTATGCGGACTCGCCGGTGTCGTTCGTCATCAGGACTGCTCCTCGGTGGTGGTTTCCGCAAGGACGGTCTGCGCGATGCGGAAAGCGGTGTTGGCGTCCGGCACGCCGCAGTAGATGGCGCTCTGGAGGAGGACCTCCGTGATCTCCCCGTCGGTCAGCCCGTTGCGGCGGGCGGCGCGCAGGTGCATGGCCAGCTCCTCGTGGTGACCGCGGGCGATGAGTGCGGTCAGGGCGATCATCGAGCGACTGCGCCGGTCGAGCCCAGGTCGGGTCCAGATGCTGCCCCACGCGTAGCGGGTGATGAGCTCCTGGAACTCGCGCGTGAGGTCCGTGGCCGCCGCCGACGCCCGGTCGACGTGCGCATCACCGAGAACCTGGCGCCGCACCGCCATTCCCTTGTCATAGAGCGCATCCGACGAATCCGACCTGACGACAGAGGGTCTGCCGGTGGCCGGGGTCTCGACCGGCGCCAGGTGCTGCGTCAAGAGCTTGGCCACCATCGCCGGCGCCTCCGCAGGGGCGAGGTGGGCGACTCCGTCGAGGACCACGAGCCGGCACCCGGGCACACCGGCCACGATCTCCTCGAGCTGGACGACCGGGGTGGCGACGTCCTCCGATCCAGCGACCGCGAGCACCGGAGCGGTGATCCCGCTCAGCCGGTCACGCACGTCGAAACGGCTCAGCGCCTCGCACACCTGGGCGTAGCTCTCGTCGTCGGTCTCCCGCAACGAGTGCAGCAGCATCGAGACCCGCTCGGGCTCGCGGTCCGCGAAGCCGTCCGGAAACCAGCGCTCGAGCGAGAGCGAGATCAGCGAGGAGGTGCCCGAGGCCCGAGCCGCCGTCGCGCGCTCCGACCAGCCGGGCATGACGCCGAAGGCCGCGCTGCTGCAGAGGATCACCGCCGCCGAGACCCGTTCCGGCGCGTCGACCAAGAGCTGGAGGCCAGCCGCTCCGCCGGCCGAGTCCCCGGCGTAGGCGAACGGCCCGGACGGCTCGCCACGCTCGTCCTGGACAGCGTCGACGAGGTCGAGCACCGCCGCGGCCAACTCCGAGAAGTCCATCGCCGATCCGGTGGTCGGCGGGCTGGCGCCGTGTCCTGGGAGGTCCCAGCCCACCAGGTGGAAGTGGTCGGCGAGCGCTCCGACGCAGCCGTGCCACAGCGCCGTAGCCGATGTCCCCAGGGACGGGCCGAGCATGAGCAACGGCTTTCGGTGGCCCTCCGGCCCCGGGTCACTGAACTGGGTCCCGACGACGCGCACCCGGCTCATGGTGCCCTGCCCGGCCGGGCGCGAGCGCGGGAGAGGGCGGCGTCGATGACGAGATCCGCGGTGCCGAGGTAGGTCGTGGGGTCGGCTTCAGCATCCTCACCGGAGATCGATCGCTGCTCAGCCATCAGCGCAGCGTGAGCGCTGGCAACGGTTTCCGCCATCCGGTTGGCGTTCACCCGAAGACCGGACACCAGCTCAGTCGTCTGCGAACCGGCCACGACCGCCTGCCGGGCGAGAGTACGCAGCGTGGCCCACTCGGCGTGCCAGGGGCCGTCCGGCCGCTCGTCGACGGCCAGCGCGGCCGCCGTGTGCAGCGTGGCCCCGAGGGCGGGCGCCGTGATGGCTGCCCGGCGGACCAGCACCGACAACACCGGGTTCTGCTTCTGGGGCATCGTCGACGACCCGCCGCGACCGGCCACGGCCGGTTCGGCCAGCTCGTCGATCTCCGGGCGACCCAGGGTCGCCACGTCCGACGCGATCCGGCCCCACGCGTCCGTGGCGGTGACGAGGGCGTCGCCGACGGCGGTGACGGGACGCCGCGACGTGTGCCACGGAGGTCGTGGAGCCAGTCCCAAGGTCGAAGCCAGACCGTCGGCCAGCGCGACCGCCACGGCGGCGGGGCCGTCCAGCCCCGCCTCACGAGCGAGCTCCGTTGTCGCGGCCGACGTGCCGGCTGCGCCACCCACCTGAACCGCCAAGGTGTGTCGGGCCCCCGCGAGCGCGTCGGCCGCGTCCAGGACCCCTCGGAGCCACCCGGCGGCCTTGAGCCCGAACGTGATCGGAACGGCGTGCTGGGTCAGAGTGCGTCCCGCCATCACCGTGGAGCGATGCTCGTCAGCCAGCCGGACCAGCGCCGCGACCTGCGCGGTGACCTCGGTGTCGATGCCGTCCAGCGCCTCGCGCAGGCACAGCATAAGGGCGGTGTCGACGACGTCCTGACTGGTGAGCCCGCGGTGCAGCCAGCGGGCCGCCTCGGCGTTGGACTCCGTGATCCGGTTGCGCAGCAACGACACCAGCGGAATGACCGGGTTTCCGCCCGCCTCGCTGGCGGCCGCGACCCGGTCGGCGTCGGCCGGCTCGACCAGACCGGCGAGATCGGCCTTCGCCGCATACGGAGCGATCCCTACGGACACCAGACCGGCGAGCCAGGCCTCCTCGACCCGGACCATCGCCGAGAGGAACGACGTCGGCGACATGGCGGATCCGGCCCGCTCGTCGCCCGGCCAGAACAGGTCGGTCATTGACCCGGATACCGGAGGAACACCGTCTCGCCGTCGCCCTGGAGCCGGATGTCGAACGCATACCCGTGGTCGTCCGGGCGGCAGACGAGGGTCTCGCGACGCTCGGGCTCGAGCGAGGTCAGCAGCGGGTCGTCGGCGAGAGCCTCGGCGTCGTCCGGCAGGTAGGCGCGGGTGAAGAGCCGGTTGAGCAGACCGCGGGCGAAGACGGCCAGGACGAAGAACGGCGCCCGGCCCGGCTGGGACGCGCCGGGGCGCAGCGTGGTGAAGACGTAGTGACCGTCGGCGTCGGTGGACGCCCGGCCCCACCCCGTGAACGTCCAGCCGTCCCGATGCAACGAACCAGTCTGCTGCACAACGGATCCGTCGGGCGCGGCCTGCCACAGCTCGAGCATCGCGTCCGGCACGCCCCGGCCGTGCCCGTCGGTCACGCGACCGTGGAGACGCACCGCCGAGGGGTGGGACCGCGTGACCAGCTCGTTGTCGCCGTCGAAGGGCAACGCATACCCGAAGAACGGACCGACCGTCTGTCCGGGGGTGGGCACGAGGGCGGTCACGACTCCTCCATGAGCGTGCGCTGGCTGCCGGTGAGGACGATGTCCCAGCGGTACCCGGTCGCCCATTCGTGCTGAGTCACGTCGTGGTCGTAGGTGGCCACGAGCCGATCGCGGGCCCGCTGGTCGGTGATGGACTGGTAGATCGGGTCCAACGCGAAAAGCGGGTCACCCGGGAAGTACATCTGGGTGACCATCCGCTGGGTGAAGTCGCTGCCGAACAACGAGAAGTGGATGTGCGCCGGACGCCAGGCGTTGTGGTGGTTCTTCCAGGGGTAGGGCCCGGGCTTGACGGTCTGAAACCGGTAGGAGCCGTCCGGGCCGGTGAGGCAACGGCCCACACCGGTGAAGTGCGGATCGAGCGGCGCCGGGTGCTGGTCGCGCTTGTGGTTGTAGCGGCCGCCGGCGTTGGCCTGCCAGATCTCGACGAGCTGGCCGGCGACCGGGTGACCGGCACCGTCGACGACGCGTCCAGTCACCACGATCCGCTCGCCGAGGGGCTCACCGCCGTCCTGGATGGTCAGGTCGGCCTCGAGCGGACTGACGTCGCGCTCGCCGAAGCACGGCGCCCAGAGCTCGATGGTCTCGGGGTCGGCGTGGTGGAGGTCCTTGGTGGGGTGTCGCAGGACGCTGCTGCGGTACGGCGGGTAGTCGAGCCGTGGCTGGGTCTCCTCGACGCCCGCGCGCTGGTAGCCGTCGGCGATCTCGGCGATCTCCCGGCTCACGTCGGACTGCGTCGTCGACGCGGTGTCGGAGGAGACGACCACCGGTGCGTCGAACGTGTCGTCGTTCTCGACCTCGATGTCGACCTGGCGGGCGGTGCTCATGGTGGCCACCGTAGGCCGCCCGCCGCCCGCCCAGCGAGACTAGCCTTTCGGCCAGCGGAAGGAGGGCCTTGGCCGGAAACACGGCGGCAGCGGGTGCGACTGTCACCTCTCGCGCCCTCTCGCTGCTCGGCGCCTTCGACCACCGGCATCGGATGCTCAGCCTCACCGAGCTGGCCGGTCGCGCACAGATGCCGGTGCCGACCGCGCACCGGCTGGTCGGCGAGCTCGTGGGGTGGGGCGCCCTGACCCGTCTTCCTGACGGCCGCTACGCCATCGGCCGGCGGCTCTGGGACGTAGGGCTCCTCGCACCGGTACAGACCGGGTTGCGGCAGGCGTCCTCCCCGTTCCTCCACGATGTGTATGCGGCCACGCTCGCCACCGTGCACCTGGCGGTCCGCGACCGTCACCAGGTGCTCTACCTCGAGCGCCTGTCCGGCCGTGCATCGGTCCCGATCGTCAGCACCGTGGGGTCGCGACTTCCGTTGCACTGCACCGGCGTCGGCAAGGTGCTGCTCGCGTTCGCACCCGAGGCGGTGCAGCGGGAGGTCCTGCAGTCGAGGCTGCGGCGAGTGACGCGGCACACCGTCACCGCGCCCGGGCTCCTCGCGGAGCAGCTGCGCCGCGTACGCATCGAGGGGTATGCGACGACGGTCGAGGAGATGAGCCTGGGCGCCTGCTCGGTGGCCGTCCCGATCCATCACACCGGCGATGTCGTCGCGTCGGTGGGGATCGTCGTGCCGAGTCTGCGCCGGGAGCGCGCCCGACTCGTGTCCGCCCTGCAGGTCGCGGCCCGCGGCATCGAGCGCAGCCTGGGCGGGCCGTCGTAGCCGGGTTCACCGCAGGACCAGCTTTCCCGTGCGAGCCCGGCCGGTGGAACGGCGGATCACCAGCTCGGTCGGGGCGACGATCTCGGCGGGTGGTTCGGCATCGTCGCCATGGTCCTCGACCAGGGACACCAGGAGGTCGACCGCCGACCGGCCGGCCTGTTCGGTCCGGTCGCCGAGCGTCGTCAACGGCGGGTCGCACCAGTCGGAGCCGAAGATGTTGTCGAATCCCACGACACTGAGGTCCTCGGGCACCCGCACGCCGCGCGAGGCCAGCCGCATCAGGACGCCGATGGCCAGCAGGTCGTTGTGGGCGATGACCGCGGTGGCGGTGTCGGACAGGGCCGCCTCGCCCCCCACGAAGCCGCCCTCGATCGACGGCGGGAACGGTCCGACCCGGTGGGCGGTCATCCGTCGCTTCTTCGCCGCGGCCGAGATGCCCGCCCAGCGGCGGGCGCCGAGCCACGACTCCGGCGGCCCGGCGATGAAAAGCACCTCGCGGTGTCCGAGTGAGGCCAGGTGCTCGATGATCTGGCGCGTGCCCGACGCCTGGTCCGGGCTGACGCTGGTGACGCCCGGCGTCTGGCGGTTGACGAGGACCACCGGGCGAAGGCCGGCGGTCTGGACGATGCGCTGGTCGCTCATCCGGCTCGAGACGATGAGGAACCCGTCGACCGAGCCGGCAAGCTTCTCCACGATCCGCCACTCGGCGCGGCCAGACTCCTCCGAGCTGCCGATAACGAGGACGTGCCCGGTGGCCGCGGCCTGTCGCTCGGCTCCGCGAATGACGCCGGCGAAGTAAGGGTTGGTGATGTCCGGAAGGACCAGGGCCAGCGTCCAGGTGCGTCCGCTGCCAAGGGCCCGGGCGACCGGACTCGGCCGGTAGCCAAGGCGGTTCGCCACGGCGAGGACGTGCTCCCGGGTGACCGCGTTGACCCGGTCCGGTCGGGTCACCGCACGGGAGACCGTCGAGGGGGCCACGCCGGCCGCCTGGGCGACGTCGGTGATCGTCACGGCTCGCGGGCGACGACGCGGAGGCATGTGGCAAATTATGGCAAACGTTTGCCATCCTGTCACCGGCGGTTCTAGCGTCTTCCCCACGTCCATCGCTGGACACCTTGCCCCGACGATCCTCGCGAAGGGTTGGCAACGATGCCAGACACGAACTCGGCGGCCGCAGCCGCGGCCCCGTCCGACGGCGTACCCGTCCGGACGCCCAAGAAGGCCGCGATCGCCGCATGGGTCGGCAGTGCCTTGGAGTACTACGACTTCGTCATCTACGGGACCGCCGCCGCGCTGGTCTTCCCGAAGATCTTCTTCCCCTCCGGCAATGCCGCGGCGGCGACTGTCGCCTCGCTCGCCACGTTCGGTGTGGGCTACGTCGCCCGGCCGATCGGGTCGTTCATCATGGGCCACCTGGGCGACCGGTTCGGACGCAAGCCGGTTCTGATCGGAACGCTGCTCCTCATGGGGGTCTCGACGTTCCTCGTCGGATGTCTGCCGACGTATGACCAGATCGGCATCCTCGCGCCGATCCTTCTCGTCGTCCTGCGCCTCCTCCAGGGACTCTCGGCGGCGGGTGAGCAGGCCGGAGCCAACTCGATGTCCTTCGAGCACGCTCCCGACAACCGGCGCGGGTTCTTCACCAGCTGGACCTTGAGCGGCACGCAGGGTGGCCAGGTCCTCGCCCCGCTCGTGTTCCTGCCGATCGCAGCGTTACCTGAGGCGCAGCTGTTGAGCTGGGGGTGGCGGATTCCGTTCCTTCTCAGCGCGATCGTCGTGGGGGTGGGCTACATCATCCGGCGCCGGCTCGACGAGACACCGGTGTTCTCGGAGGAGGTCGCGCACGGCGAAGTCCCGAAGACACCGCTGTCGATGCTCTTCAAGTACCACTGGCGCGGCGTTCTGCGCGTGATGTTCGCCGCCTTCATCGCGATGATCAACACGCTCTACACGGTCTTCGCGCTCAGCTTCGCGACCTCGGCGACGTACGGCAACGGGTTCTCCTCGACCTTCATGCTGTGGATCGCGATCGTGGCCAACATCATTGCTATTGCGATCATCCCGTTCTGGGCGGGCCTGTCCGACCGGGTCGGCCGCAAGCCGATCTTCGTCACCGGTGCTATCGGCTCGGCGATCCTCGCGGTGGCCTACCTCGCCGCCATCGCCTCCAAGAACGGGGCCCTGGTCTGGACCGTCGGGCTGCTCCTCGCCGGCGTGGTCTACAGCATGACCAACGCGGTGTGGCCGGCCACCTACGCGGAGTACTTCCCGACCAACGTCCGGCTCTCCGGCATGGCCATCGGTACCCAGTTCGGCTTCGGTCTGGCCGGGTTCACTCCCACGATCGCGGCCGCCCTCGCGGGAACCGGCAGCGACGGCTGGAGCCGGGTCGCGATCTTCGCCGCCTTGGCCTGCGCGATCAGCGCGATCGCGGTGGCCACCGGTCCGAAGAAGACCCACCTCATCCCGACGACCGAGCTCGGCCAGCCGAGGTCGGACTCTCAGCGTACCGTCGGGACGACGGGCAACGTGGCGACAAGCTGAGCGTCCGTCGCATACCGAGTCGGGAGGGGTCTGCACGATGACGACGACGTCGTTGGTGGTCGGCCTCCTCGGCGACAACATCGGCGGCTCGCTGGCGAAACCCCTGCAAGAAGGCGAGGGGGAGGCCCAGGGCCTCTCCCTCGCCTACCGGCTGATCGACGGGACGCAGACCGGGCTGCGCCTCGAGGACACCCCTGACGTGCTGCGGTGGGCGGTGCGGCTGGGCTTCGACGGGCTCGCGGTCACGCATCCGTTCAAGAACGCCGTGATGGCCAGCGTCGACCAGGCCACTCCCGAGGCGCAGGCGCTCGGGGCGTCCAACCTCGTGGTCATCCGCGACGGTGGGAGCACCGCGCACAACACCGACTGGGTCGGCTTCGCGGACGCCTTGCGGGCCACGCTGCCCGAGGCGCTCGGCGACCGGATGGTGCTGCTCGGCGCCGGGGGCGCCGGCGTGGCGGTGGGCTACGGCGCACTGCGTTACGGAGCCGCGCACCTCGACATCGTCGACCAGGACGCCGACCGCGCGGCGGCCGTGGCCGCCCGACTGGGGTCGCTGGTCGGGACGCACCGCGTCGCGGCCACGTCCGACCTCGAGCGCGCCCTGGGCGGCGCTGGCGGCCTCATCCAGGCCACCCCGGTCGGCATGGACGCGCACCCCGGCCTGCCCGTCGACCCGCGCCTGCTGCGGCCCGATCACTGGGTGGTCGACATCATCTACTTCCCCCTCGAGACCGAGCTCGTCCACCGCGCCCGCGCCCTCGGCTGCCGGGTCATGACCGGAGGCGCCATGGCCGTGCACCAGCACGCGGCGGCGTTCCGGCTCCTCACCGGTCGGCCCGCGGACATCCGGCGGATGCAGGAGCACTTCGGGTCGCTGACCGGCCAGCACGTCGCGTTGAGCGGGTAGCCCTCCGTGCGCAAGAGCATCGCGACGGTCTCCGTAGCGGGAACGCTGGAGGAGAAGCTCGAAGCCATCGCCGCGGCGCACTTCGCCGGCATCGAGCTGTTCGACGCCGACCTCACCGCTTCGCCCCTGCGTGCGGAGGAGGTGGCCGCGCGGAGCCGCGATCTGGGGTTGGGCATCGACCTGTTCCAGCCACTGCGCGACGTCGTGGGGGTGACGCCGGCGTTGTTCGCCGACCGGTTGCGGTTCGCCGAGGCCAAGTTCGAGGTCATGGAGCGGCTGGGGGCAACCCGCGCCCTGCTGTGCTCGGCGGTGCATCCGGAGGCGAGCGCCGACCTCGACCTGGCCGCCGAGCAGCTCGCGACCGTCGGCAAGCGGGCCGCCGACCGCGGCTTCTCGCTGGCCTTCGAGGCTCTCGCGTGGGGCACGTTCGTCAACCGCGTGGGGCAGGCCTGGGAGGTCGTCGACCGCGTCGGTATGCCTGAGATCGGGTTGGCGGTCGACACGTTCCACCTGCTCGCCCGCGGCGACGACGCGGCCGCGCTCGCCAGGGTGCCCGGGGACCGCATCGAGTACCTGCAGGTGGCCGACGCGCCGCACCTGTCGATGGACGTCCTCGAGTGGAGCCGGCACCACCGCTGCTTCCCCGGTCAGGGCTCGCTCGACGTCGTCGGCGTCGTCGCTGCGGTGGTCGAGGCGGGCTACCGCGGGCCGCTGTCCCTCGAGGTCTTCAGTGACATCGTCCGCGAGGCGGAGCCGCACGAGACCGCGCGGGACGCGATGCGGTCCCTGCTCTTCCTCGAGGAGCAGCTGCGGCGGCACTGGGACGGCCGACCGGCGTCTCCCGCGATGACGCGAAGCCGCCCGTTGGTGGAGCTGTTCGACCCGCCGGCCGAACCGGCCTCTCCGGCGGCGACGTTCGTCGAGCTCGCGACCGATCCACGGTCCAGCGCCATCCCTGACCTGTTGACATCGTTGGGTTTTCGGGCCGCGCACGGCGAGTCGGCCGGTGAGGTGCGGTCGTTGTGGAACGGGGCCGCCCACGTGCTGCTCAACGGCGGCTCCGACCTCGAGCTGAGGCGAGCCACCGCACTGCCTCGACCCTCGGTTGCCGCGCTCGGGATCGGTGTCGACGACCCGACGCGGCTGTTCGCCCGGGCTGAGGCCCTCATGTGGGAGCCGTCCCCTCGACCTGCTGGTGGTTCGGCCTTTACGGTGACCAGCCCGACGGGCGTGGCCGTGCAGGTGGGGTCGGCCGTCAGCCTCGCATCCGCATACTCGGGGATTGGGCCGAGCTCGCCGGACGACGGCTGGCTGGGCATCGACCACGTCGGCGCGGCGGTGGACGTCGACCGGTCGGACGCCGAGGTGTCGTTCTACCGCACGCTGTTCGGTCTGCAGCCGGGACCGGTGAGCGAGTTCTTCGACCCCGCGGGCCGGTTGCGCAGCCGCGTCCTGCTGCCTCGCGACGGTGGAGTGCGCGTCGTGCTCAACATCGTCGTCCGGGCCGGGCACGCGCCCACCGGCGTCAACCAGCTGGCCTTCGCGTGCACCGACCTCCTGGAGCGGGTCGAGGCTCTACGGCGGGACGGGGCTCCGCTGCTGACGTTCCCGGACGGGTACTACGACGACCTGCAGGCGCGACTCGGTCTGGACGCGCCGCTGCTCGACCGCCTCCGCCGCCTCGGCGTGCTCTACGACCGCGAGGGGGAAGGCGAGCTGTTCCACGTGTACACGCCGCTGGTGGCCGGCCGGTTCTATGTGGAGCTGCTCGAGCGTCGTGGCGGGTACGCCGGGTTCGGCTCGGCCAACACCCCGGTACGGCTGGCCACGCAGGCCTCAGCGCCGTGGGTCGGGCGGTCCTGACCAGCGGTTACGGGGACCGGCGCGGCTCAGGTATGCGTTCGGCCAGGCTTAGTGCGCAGCGTCATATGCCTCGACCAGGCTCTTGGGAAGCCGCCCCCGCTTCGGATAGCCGATCCCCTGCTCGTCCGCCCACGTCTTCATGGTGCTCACCCGTTCCGCCTGGCTGTGCGAGGACCCCGACGACGAGCGCGCGGCCCGGCCACGGCCGGCCTTCCGCGCGTGCTGGACGTACATCGCGATGGCCTTGTCGAACCCGGCGGCCTCCTTGGCCGTCAGGTCGATGGTGTAGTCGACGCCCTTGTAGCTGAAGGAGATCGACTCGCCCCCTGACTCCGCCTCGTCGCCCGAGAGATCGGAGACGAGGATCGTTCGCACTCGTTGCGCCATGCCGCGAAGGATAGGGCGGCGTGCTGCGAATCTCGGCTCCGACTCGCCCGCCCGATCTGCCTTCCGTCGTGTTCCTGGCGGACCTCAGCCGAACAGATCGGTGACGCCGCGCCGCAGTGCCGACACGTCGGTGTCCACGGCGACCAGGTCGACCACCGACGCCGCGGCGAGCAGGTCCGGCCGCGCGGTGAAGAGGCCGGTGATCTTGCCTTCGCCCCGAACCGTCTCGACGACCGAGGAGATGGCGGTCATGACCCGGTCGTCGCCTGGTCGACAACCCAAGGACATCGAGAGGTCGTACGGTCCGACGAAGATGCCGTCCACCCCGTCGACACCGGCGATCTCCGGCGCCGCGTCGAGGCCGGCCGCGGTCTCCACCATTGGTAGGAGCACGGGCTCCGTGCTGTCGGTCACGCCGAGTGCGGTTCGTGCGGCACCCGTGCTCCGACCTCCCAACGGTGGCAGCCGAGTCGCCCGCACCAGGGCGGTGGCCTCGGCAGCTGACTCGACGCCGGGCACGATCACCCCGTGGACCCCTGCGTCGACCACCTTGCCGATCGCGTCCCCCGCGTGCGACGTCATCCGTGCGAAGACCGCCACCCCGGCTCGCTCCGCGACGCGCAGCAACGGCACGACGTCGCCGAGATCGAGCTCGCCGTGCTGGAGGTCGAGCCCGATCCAGTCGATGGCGTCCGCGCCGGTGGCCGTGGTCGCCGCTCCGCTCGTGTCCGGCGCCGCTCGCCGCGCTCCCAGGACCGCCTCCAACCCGTACGCGGACAGGAGGGTGACCCACAGCCCTCGCCGGCCGCTCGGCATCCGGTCGGCAGCGGCGGCCCGCAGCATTGCGACGAGGTCGGAGGCAGACACGTCCCGACCTTCTCACGCCCCCTCGCGCCGCCATGGCGGTCGGATCACGAGGCCAGCACCTGCCGAGCGAGGGCCAGCACCACCGGGACCACCGTCGTGAGGACGAAGGCGGGGAGGAAGGCGACTCCCAGGGGGACGACCAGTCGAACCCCTAGCCGTGCCGCCGCGACGTCGATCGCCGCCAGTCTCGACGACCGTAGGTCGTCGGCGCCCGTGAGCAGTAGCGACGACGGTGGAACGCCCGCCTCGCGAGCCATCCGCAGCGCCAGCGCGGTACGCGACCACCGGAGGTCGACCTCCGCCCACGCCTCGTGCTCCGCCAACCCCCACCGCAGGCCGGCCGCCACCACGGCCAGCTCCGCCGCCGGGACGGCGGGCGCGACCTGAGCGACGTGCTCGATCGCCTCGACGACGCCCGAACCGGACTGGAGGGCCACCGACAGCAGCACCATCGACGCGGCGATCTCCTCCGAGGTCGGCGCTCGGGCGCGCGGCCTCGGAACCCCGACCTCAGGGCGCACGTCGGCATCGGTGACCGGCCGGTCGTCGAACGCAGCGGCGGCGTCGTCCCCCTTCCGCCCGCGGGGCTGGGCCAGCAAGGTCAGCGCCGCGACGAGTAGCCCGATGGCCGCGCAGACCCCGAACGGGTTCGTCATGTCAGCTCCCGTGACGACCGGCCGCTCTTGCTCCCGAAGAGGCGACCACCGCGCGTGGGGTTGCGAGGACCGTGCGGCTCGGCGGACACCGCGCCGACCATCCGACTCGTCCACGCCCGGCCGATCGCCAGGAGGACCAGACCCGTGGCCAACGACACGGCCGCTGACGGCTGCGCGTAGAGGTCCGCGGGGGACACGCCGACGGCGAGCGCGAGCAGCGGACCGGTCAGCGGCAAGGCTGTGAGAACGCGCATCGTCGCTTGCGGGCCGGCCAGAGCCGCCGCGATCCGCTGGCGTACCGCTCGTCGGCGCCGAACCATCTCCGAGATCATTGACACCGTGGGCGCGATCGGGGAGCCGAGCGTGTCGCACAGCGTCCAGGCCGCCGCCACGAAGCGCAGGTCGTCGGAGTCGGCGGTCTCGGCGTGAGCGGACCAGGTCGGGCCGAGTGGTTCCCCGCGCGCGGCCGCCTCGTCGAGCTCACGGAGCGCCCGGCGACCGTGTGGTGACGTCGACGTGACGAGACGCAGTGCGGCGACCGGCGGCAGACCGGCGCGCAGTGCCGGTGCGAGCGCGTCGAGCATCTCGACCGCTTCGACCGCAGCTCGTTCGGCCTCCGCTTGGCGTCGGCGCGACGAGAGCCGCAGGCGACCCTGGTCCACGGGGGAGGACCGGCCGGCCGCGGGACGGCGAGCAGCCCGGTCGGCGCCGAATGGGCCGAGTCCTGAACGCGGCCACAGCAGCGCCGCCACCGCCAGCAGCAGTGCCACGACGGCGGCGGTCACGGTGAACCCTGTTCTCCACGGGTACCGATCTGACCGGCCGGGGGACGCAGGACGACGGGCACGCCGCCTTGGCCCGAGACCCGGAGCACCTCGAGCAGCCGTGGCCATCCAGGCCCCGGCTCGCCAGTGCGCGCATCCCTAGAGAGCGCCGTGACGACCTCGGGCCGACCGCCGCGGCTCGGAACCACCACGCCGATCGTCTCCACCTGACGGTGCACCTCGCCGTCGACCGCCCGACGGCCGACGTGCACCACGACGTCGACGGCGCTGACCAGCTGGGCGTGAACCGCGACCGGACTCATGCCCGCCAACGCGCCGAGCGCCTCGAACCGGGCGACGACGTCGGCGGCACTGTTGGCGTGCACCGTCCCACAGCCACCTTCGTGACCGGTGTTGAGCGCCGCCAAGAGCTCTCGAACCTCGGCCCCCCGAGCTTCGCCGAGGACGACCCGATCCGGACGCATCCGCAACGCCTGGCGGACCAGAGTGGTGAGCGTGACCTCGCCGGCGCCCTCGACGTTCGGTGGTCGCGCCTCCAGCCGGACGACCTGCGACTGGTCGACCCGAAGCTCGCGCACGTCCTCCACGACGACGACCCGTTCGTTCGGTGCGGCCTCGCCGAGCAACGCACCAAGGAGCGTGGTCTTGCCGACGCCGGTCCCGCCGGACACGACGAACGCCACTCGCCCACGTACCAACCGCACGAGGACCTCCCCCCACCCCGCTGGGAACATCGACCGGGACTGCAGGTCAGCCAGGCTCATGGTGGTGCGAGCCGGCACCCGTAACGTCAGGTGCGGACCGCCCGCCACGAGCGGCGGCAGGATGGCATGCAGGCGTACGCCCGAGGGAAGAACGCCGTCCACGAAGGGCGACGTCTCGTCCAGCCGCCGGCCGGCGAGCCCTGCGAGACGCACGGCGAGCCGGCGCACGGCGTCGGGGCCGCCGAGGTCCACGTCCGCCCTGACTAGTCCGCCGCCCGTGTCGAGCCATACCGAACCGTCGCCGTTCACGACCACGTCAGTCACGCCGTGGAGCTGCAGCAACGGTTCCAGCGGCCCGGCGCCGAGCAGCCCAGCCTCGAGCGCCCCGCGTCGTGCGGCGGCACCCCCGACTCCCTCGGTGGCGACGTCCGCGTCGGCGACCACGGCCACGTTTTCGGGTTCGGGTCGCCTACCGGTGCGAATGTGGTCCCACGCCGGTGCCGGCAGATGCGCCGGGACGGTCATCGGGCCTCGAGCGCCGCACCGGCCGACGCGGCCACGGCGGTCACGCCGCGCCCCGCCGGTCGAGCAGGGCCCACCCGAGGATGTCGTCGGCCGTCCTCGCGACCGGACCGTTGCCACGGGCGCCGGGCGCCACACCGTGCACCAGATCGGCCGCTACCCCACGGTCGTCCTCGACCGCGCCGATCACCGGCCATCGCAGCTCGGACTCGACGACCCGCGCCACCGGACCCACCGTCGACGACGGGCCGCGCAGGCATACGGCCATGGCGACCCCGACCCGACCGCTGCCCGTGGCGAGCAGGCCCGACACCACGGACAGCGCCGAGAGCTGGCTCATCCCGTCACCGGCGACGGTGAGCACGCGATCCGCCGACTCCAGCGCGGCGACGGCTACGGCGCCTCCGGCCGAGCTGGCGTCCACGACGACGAGCTCGCACTCGTCGAGGAGGGCGGACACGACGGCCTGGGCGACCTCCGGCGCCGGCTGGGACCCGTCGCGAGCGAAGGACAGCACCCGGACGCCTTCGGCCGACGGCAACCGCGCGAGCAGCGCGCGCCCGTCGGCCGATCCGACCAACCGGTGCAATCCGTCCCAGCGGACCCCGCTCTCCTGTTCCGCGCCGAGCACCACGTCGAGCCCGCCGCTCAACGGACACCCGTCGACGAGCACGACCGGCACGCCCGCCCGGACCGCCCGGACCGCGATGGCGGCCGCCAGCGTCGAGGCCCCGACCCCACCCGACGCGCCCACGACGGCCAGCAGCGTGCCCCGCGTACCCCTCGCCACCGCCTGCACCACCAGCCCCCTGACCGGCCCGCGCCTCGGGCCCGCACCCAGCCTCACCTCGACGCGGGTGACGCAGAAGGCCCCGTTTCCTGGCTGTGGACCGCGGTGCAACGTGCGCACCGGGTGTGGACAGGCTGCCCAGGACAAAGTGATGGCACCTCAGCTCGTGGAGGTGAGGTGCCATCACGACCGTCAAACGGCTCGAGTGACCAGGGCGTGCATTCAGTGGTTGTCGCCGAGGGATGTGCCCAAAGACGAGCTGTCCATCAGTGGACTGCCGCGCGTGGGTGCCCGGTCGTCGGACGGTGGTCTGGAGTTGTCCTTCTGTTGTACTCGCCCCCATCGCGACCCGCCAGTCCACTCGGCGCACAGCGGCCGCGACTCCAGTCCTTCACGCTCAGGACAGCCGGCCCGCCCGAACCGCCGCGCAGACTCGGATACCCTCCTCCGCCCCCGCCACGACCGCCTCGGCAACGTGCCGCAGCCACAGCGCGACACCCTCCGGCGTCGCCGTGGCGTAGGCGGCGAGCGCCCCCACGTACGGCGCCGACCCGCCGCGCAGGTGCCCGACCTCGGGGACCGCCACTCCGGTCGGGTCCAGTCCGGTCGCCTGCAGCACCGCACGTTCCGCGGCCCGCGCCACCACCCCATTGCCGCGCACGAACGGGCGCACCGAAGCGACCTCGGCGTGCACCACCGCGGCCACGACCAGCCCCGGAACCCCCGGAGACCCCGCCGCCCGGCATACCTCCGCCACCGCCTGCAGCCGGCTGGCCACCGCCGCCGCAACCGGCGCCGGGCCGACCTCCACCAGCTCGCGGGCGTCCTCCCCGGCACCTCGCGGGCGGCCCACCTGCGCGGCCGGCAGCACGCCGGCCATCGCCGCCACGTGGAGGCGCGCCAGGGCCTGCCACGGTGCTGACAGCACGAGCCCGACCACGTGCTCGGACTCCGCCGTGGCCTGCACCGCCCCCCGGACCACGAGCTCGACCGGGTCGGAGCCCCACTCGGCCGCGCCACGCATCACCGAACGAACCCGCTCGACCGGCACCTCCGCGCCGTCGAGCGCCGCACTCGCCCGGGCGCCGCGCACCCGGGACTCGGCCGCCGCCTCTGGTATGCGACGCCGCAAGGCTTCGGCGAACCGCAGCCGCGTGCACGCCTCCCGGGCGGCCTCGCTGGCCTCCGCAACCCCCTTCAGGTCACCGAGCGCACCCAGCCGGGCCGCGACGTCAGGAACTGGGGGCACGCCGAAACCGTATGCGTCGGGGCGCGGTCAGCGGCGCGAGGATGGCCGAGTGGGCGTCCGGTCCGTGCTGGTGGTGGGGGGTGGCATCGCCGGCTCGACGTGCGCCTACTTCCTGGCCCGGAGCGGCATCAGCACCACGGTCGTCGAACGCGCGAGCGGTCAGCGCTCGAGCGGCAGCCCTGTCGACGTTCGAGGGCCGGCGCTGGCGGTGGTCGAGCGCATGACAGCCCTCGAACCGATCCGGGCGGCCGCCACCCAGGTGCACCGGCTGGCCGCGGTCGACCGCGACGGTAGGCAGATCGGCTGGATACCTACGCAAGCCCGCCGGGACGCCGTCGAGATCTCGCGCAGCGACCTCGCCGCCATCCTGGTCTCTGTCGCCAACGAGCACGCCGACTTCCGCTACCACGAATCGATCACCGCATTGCGTCAGGACGATGCCGGCGTCGAGGTGACGTTCCCGGAGGCGGCACCCCGCCGGTTCGATGTCGTCATCGGTGCCGACGGCCTGCACTCGACGGTACGGCGACTCGCGTTCGGCCCCGAGGAGCAGTTCGTCACGCACCTCGGCCTCTACTTCGGCTCGGTGTCCCTGGGTCGCCCCAGCGCCGACCCGCACACGGTGCTCATCCACAACGCACCAGGGCGGGCCGTTGTCGTTCACCCGAGCACAGGCTGGGAGGGGGCCGGGTTCATGTTCTGGCACCCCGAGCTACCCGATCACCAACGCGGGGATGTGGAGACGCAGAAGCAGCTGGTCAGCCGCACGTACCGCGACATGCGATGGCGAGTCCCCGAGCTGCTCGATCGCCTCCGGGACTCCGACGAGATCTACTTCGACTCCGGATGCCGGGTGCGGCTCGACTGCTGGACGCGAAGCCGGACCGTGCTGGTCGGTGACGCGGCCAACAGCGTCTCGCTGTTCGGTGAGGGATCCAGCATGGCCATCGTCGGCGCCGCCACCCTCGCCCATGTCCTCGCCCAGCAGCCGACCGACATCGCCGGCGCTCTGCGCCATTACGAGCACGTTCACCGCAGACGGCTGCGGTTGCACCACCGCGGTGCTTCGGCCGCCGC
>DATLQE010000179.1:0-2302 GCA_035535335.1 Lapillicoccus sp.
TGGCCGCGGCGCAGGCGATCGTGGGGTTCGACCACACCTGGCTCGGGTTCGTCGACTCGGGGCTGCCGGAGGGCGACCCGCTCCCGCCGTTGCCGGCGGGCTGCTTCGCCGCGGAGCCCATCGAGGTGACCACCGAGGCCCTGGTCCGGGTGATCCGCGAGGCCCGGCCGCACGTCCTGGTGACCTACGACGAGACCGGCGGCTACCCGCATCCCGACCACATCAACTGCCACATCGTCTCGGTGTCCGCTTTCGCCGCGGCCGGCGACCCGGACGCATACCCCCATGCCGGCGAGCCCTGGCAGCCGCTGAAGCTCTACTACGTCCAGAACTCGCACCGGGAGCGGATCCAGCGGCTCTACGACCTCATGGTCGAACGCGGGATCGAGAGCGACTACGGCGAGTGGCTGAAGAACTGGAAGCGGTCCGACCGCATCGTCACGACGCGGGTCCCGTGCGCCGAGTACTTCGACATCCGCGACCGCGCCCTGCTCGCGCACGCCACCCAGGTCGACCCGGACGGCAGCTGGTTCGACACCCCCCGGGATCTCGTCCGGGAGGGATGGCCCACCGAGGACTACGAGCTCGTCGTCTCGTATGCGCCGGTGCAGCTCCCGGAGGACGACCTCTTCGCGGGGCTCGGGTCCGTGGAGGAGGCGGACGCGCTCGCGGTCAAGCGGGGCATCGAGCCGGTCCGCGACCTCCGGCCCGACCCTCAGAGCGCCCTGGACCTCCTCGCCACGACCTCGGGGGCCTGATGGACACGCCGTCGACCTCGGTCGGGCCAGGCATCGGGGCCTTTGTGGCCTTCTTCGTCCTGGCCGTCGCGCTCTGGCTGCTCATGCGGAACATGAACGGGCGCATGCGCCGGATGGCCTACAAGGAGCAGCAGCGGGTGGCCGAGATCGAGTCCCGGGATGCCGAGCGCGAGAACCAGCGGGGGCCGAAGCCGGCCCCGGACGACCCGCCTCAGGAGGACGACAGGGCCGACCCGGCACCGTAGACCGCGAGCGACGCCGCGACGTAGTGCGCGAAGAAGGCGAGCACGGTGAACGCGTGGAAGATCTCGTGGAACCCGAACCAGCGGGGAAACGGGTTCGGCCGCCTGGTGCCGTAGACCACGGCCCCGAGCGTGTAGAGGACGCCGCCGACCGTGATGAGCGTGACCACGGCCGGGCCGCCGAAGTGCAGCAGCGGGCCGAAGTAGAAGACGGCGACCCACCCGAGAGCCACGTAGATCGGCGTGTAGAGCCATCGGGGGGCACCCACCCAGAAGACCCGGAACAGGACCCCGCCGACCGCGCCGCCCCACACGATGAGAAGAAGGGTGCGGGCCTGGTCGGGGGGCAGCAGCGACAGGGCGAACGGCGTATAGGTGCCCGCGATGATGAGGAAGATGTTGGAGTGGTCGAGGCGTTTGAGGACGCCGGCCACCGGGGCCGACCAGTGGCCTCGGTGGTAGACCGCGGAGGTACCGAAGAGCAGCGCCGCGGTCACGGTGAAGACCACCGCACCGACGCGCGGGGGGCCGGCCGGGGCGAGGACGCTGAGCACGATCCCGGCCACCAGGGCGAGCGGGAACGTCCCGGCGTGGAGCCAGCCCCGCAGCCGCGGCTTGACGGCGGCGACGAGGTCCCCGAGGACCTCCGGCGCCGCCGCGGGCGAGGGCTGAGAACGCATACGACCAGTCTAACCTACGGGACCGTAAGTTACGGACTCGTAGGTGGTGAACGCGGCCACACCGAGGGCCCGCGCTGCGGACGGCCTCGCGAACGGCCGGGGGTACGGTGGGCTCCGTGGCCCTCACCGACCTCCTCTACGGAGCGTACGAGCGTCGGCTGGCCAAGCAGATCCCGCCCGAAGCGGTGCCGCGGCACGTCGGAGTCATGCTCGACGGGAACCGCCGCTGGGCGCGGGCGAACGGCTTCGAGACGGTCGACGGCCACCAGGCCGGGGCCGACAAGATCAAGGACCTGCTGCAGTGGTGCGAGCAGGCCGGCGTCGAGGTCGTCACGCTCTGGCTGCTCTCGACCGACAACCTCGGCCGGAGCCAGAAGGAGATCGTCCCGCTCCTGAAGATCATCGAGACCGCGGTCGCCGACCTCGCGATCGAAGGGCGGTGGCGGCTGTACCCGATCGGCGCTCTGGACCTGCTGCCCGCCGAGACGGCCCAGTCGCTCAAGGCGTCGGCCGAGGCCACCCGCGGGATCGAGGGGCTGCACGTCAACGTTGCCGTCGGCTACGGCGGGCGGCGCGAGATCGCCGACGCGGTGCGCTCGCTCATCCACGAGCACGCGGCGCA
>DATLQE010000180.1:0-13247 GCA_035535335.1 Lapillicoccus sp.
CATCGTCGGCGAGCACGACGGCGTTGTCGTCGCCCTGGTGTCCGAAACCGGCGCGGGGGCCCTCGCGTCGTCGGTCTCGGCCCGGCTCGGCCGCAGCGGCCGCGCCACCGTTGCGGGCGTCGGTCCCCTCGAGGGGGTGGCTGCCGTGCCCGCGGCGTTCACCGAGGCGGTGCGGACGGTGCGTGCCATGGTGGCGCTGGGCCACACCGGGACGGGTGCGGCCGCGGCCGACCTCGGCTTTGCCGGCTTGGTCGTGGGGTCGGAACCGGACGTCGGCGCATACGTGCAGAGCACGCTGGGGCCGGTGGCCGCCTACGACGACGCGCGGGGCACCGACCTCGTCGGCACGCTGGAGGCCTACTTCGCGGCTGGTGGCAGCCCCCGGCACACCGCCACGGCGCTGCACGTCCACGTCAACACCGTGGCGCAGCGCCTGGAACGCATCGCCGCCCTGCTCGGACCTTCCTGGCAGCAGCCCGACCGGGTCCTCGAGATCCAGCTCGCGCTGCGACTCCGACGGCTCATGCCCCGCTGACGCCGGCCGCGTCGAGGCGGCGCTCGATCGCGTCGACGACCGCTGCGGTGCCGTCGGGGGCGAAGACCGCCGAATAGTGGTTGACGTCCTCCAGCGGCGTGACCCGGACGTCCGCCGGAAGCGCCAGCGCGGCGATGCGGCCCTCGTCGTACAGACCTTGCGGCTCGTTCTGGAGTCCACGCGCCGCCCAGAGGAACTCGGTCGGCAGTCCGGCGGCCACCGCCTTGGCCGCCCCAGCGTGGGTCTCCTCGTGGGCGAGCGTGTCGGCACCGTCGGCGCGGATCGCCTCCAGGACGCACGAGCTGACCCACTCCCCGTCTTCCGTCTCGACCAGGTCGTGGAGGACGTACCGGCGAACTTCGGGGCCCTGTGGCCCGTCGAGGGTCGGGCCCAGGGCGGGGTGGGCGCGCCAGAAGTCGAGGTAGGCGTCGGGACTGGCGAACCGCATGCTCAGCCGGGTCATCGCCGGGCCGATGATCGCCGTCAGTGCGGCATCGATGTCGAGGCCCACAGGAGGAGGAAACGCGAACCCCCCATCGATGAGCACCGAACCCGCCGCCCGATCCGGAGCGCGGGAGCTGGCCAACGCGGTGACGAAGGCGCCCATCGAGTGGCCCACGAGCACCGGCCGGACCCCGAAGACGTCGGCGATGGCCAGGACGTCGTCGGCGTGCGTGCCCAGGCCGTACGGTCCGGGCGCCCTACGACTGCACGCCCGGCCGCGGAGGTCCGGTGCAAGGAACCGGACGCTGCCCGGACCACGGCGACGGAACAGCTCCTCCGCGACACAGAGCCAGCTGAGCCCGTTCGCGGTGATGCCGTGGACTGCGACGACCACGGGGGCCTGCGGTCCCGGTTCCCCGACGCTCAGGTCGTGGATGTCGAGGCTGCCCTCGGGCAGCTCGATGCGGAACCCACGGAACTCCAGGCCGCTCTCGGCCGGTGACCCGTTCACGGTGTCTCCCTCCTGCGGATGAACAGCCGCCGTCCCGAGGCGAGGCCGGTGAGCCCGGCGGGCGCGAAGTAGACGACGAGGATGAACAGCAGTCCCAGGATGAACAAGGGCTGGGACAGCACCGCCCGCAGCCCTTCCGGGAGCCCCGCGAAGGCCGAGGTGCCGGACAGCTCGACGAGGCGCGCGTCCGCATACGTGTAGAGGAACCCGCCGAGGACGGCACCCCACCGAGAACCGGCACCGCCGAGGACCACCATGACGAGCAGCGAGAGCGTGAACTCGGGTGTCGTGATGTGCGGGTTGGAGCCGCCCAGCACGACGGCGTGGACCACCCCGCCCAGCCCACCGACCACGGCGCCGACCACCACCGCGAGGAGCTTGGTGCGATACGTATCGATGCCGAGCACCGCCGCGCGCGCTTCGTTCTCGCGCACCGCCGCCATGGCGTGGCCCGCGCGTGAGCGGATCAGCCAGGTGACCGCGCACCACGCGAGGACGAGAAAGGCGAGGGCGAGCCAGTACCGGTATGGCGCGTTCGCGACACCGACGAGGAGGTCTGGGACACCGGAGCGGGTGAGCGCCTTGCCTTCCTCGCCGCCCGTCAGGTCACCGGGGTTGCGCAGCACGATGATGGACGCGGCCTGCGCGAAGGCCAGGGTCACCATGGCGAAGGCGATTCCGCCGACTCGCAAAGAGATCGCGCCGACCACGAGGGCCAGCACCGTCGTGCCCGCCAACGCCAGCAGCGCGGCGAGCCACAGCGGCAACGACCACGACGCCATCGACATGGTGAGGAGGTAGCTGCCGGCGGCGACGAACAGCGCGTGACCGAAGCTGAGCAGCCCGGTGCGCCCGAAGAGGACGTCGTAGCTCAGGGCGATCCCGGCCATCGTCAGGCAGACGGCGAGGAGCTGCATCGAACCGGGCCCGTTGACGCGGTCGGGCAGCAGTCCGGGGATGGTCTGGGGGACGTACGGAAGGAAGGCGAGCAGCACGAGCACCAGGACGGCCGGGACGGCCTTGACCGACCTCACGCCCGGCCCGCTTCGATGGACGGGCGTCGAACCAGGAGCACCACCGCGAGGAGGAGGACGACGGACAGGTCGCCCACCCCGCTCGCGGCGTAATAGTTGGCCAGCTGCTGCACCAGCCCGACGACGACGGCCGCGACCGCGGTGCCGACGAAGGACCCCATCCCGCCGATGACGACGACGATGAAGGCGAAGATCAGCAGGGCGGCGCCCTGAGCCGGCGACACGCTGCCGGCGTACGTGGCGTAGAGGATGCCGGCCAGACCGGCCGCCGCCCCGCCCATGGCGAACACCACGGTGAAGGTTCTCTGGACGTCGATGCCGAGCGCCTCCACCATGGTCCGGTTCTCCACGCCCGCACGGATGACGAGGCCCAGCCGGGTGAACCGCAGGAGTGCCAGCAGCCCTAGGAAGACGATGACCGCCACCCCGATGTAGAGGAACCGGTCGTTCGGCAGCTGCGCACCGGCCACTTCGGTCGTGCCTGCGACCCAAGCCGGCTTCTCGATCGGATGCGGGTCAGAGCCCCAAATCCCCTGCACCGCTGCAGTTCCGGCGAGCGACAGGCCGACAGTGACGAGGACCTGCTGGATGTGGCGACGGTACAACGGCCGGATGAGGACGACCTCCACGAGGAAGCCCACGACCGCGCCGACCGCCGTCGCGACGAGCACCGCCAGGAGCAGCTTCACGCCCAGGGGCACGGACGCCGGCAGGGCACCCATGGTGAGCCAGCCCGCATACGCTCCGGCCAGCATGAAGGCACCGTGCGCGAAGTTCAGCACGCCCATGAGGCCGTAGATGAGGCTCAGTCCGGAGGCGGCGAGGAAGTAGAGCGCGCCGAGACCGAGGCCCGTCACGACGAGAAGGAGGGCGGTGCTCAGGAGCGGTCCTGGGTGGACTCGGCATGCGGCTCGGTATGCGGCTCTGTATGCGGCTCGGCCGGTCCCGCGTCGTCTCCGGTCGGTCTGCGGAGGGAGACGCCGAGGAGCTCCCGGGTGAGGTTTGCGTCCGCGAGGAGGGCGGCAGCGTCTCCGCGGTGGACGACCCGTCCCGCGTCGAGGACCACGACGGTGTGCGCGATGCGCCGCACCAGCGGCAGGTTCTGTTCCACAAGCAGGATCGGGGTGCGTTCGGCGACCCGGGCCAATACGTCCGCCACCTCGGTGACGAGCTTGGGCGCGAGACCCTTGGTGGGTTCGTCGACGAGGAGCAGCACGTTGTCGCGCAACAGAACTCGGGCCAGGGCGACCATCTGCTGCTGGCCTCCGGAGAGAGTGCCGGCCCGCTGCTTGCGACGGGCTACGAGGTCGGGGAACAGCTCGCCGACCACTGGAGCGCCGACCCCGACGTCGCGTCCGACGAGGCGGAGGTTCTCGTCGACGGTGAGCCCGCCGAACACGTCGCGGTCCTCGGGTACGTAGCCGATGCCTCCGCGAACCAGCCGGAAGGTCTTGCCGCGCCCGATGTCGTTGCCTTGCAGGGTGATTCGGCCCTGCCTCGGCGCGAGTCCGAGAAGCGCCTTGAGGGTGGTGGTCTTGCCGACGCCGTTCCGTCCGAGCAGGGCGGTGACCCCTCGGGCGGGTACATCGAACGAGACGCCCTGGAGGACGTGGGACCCGCCGTAGCGGACGTGGAGGTCCTCGACGCTGAGGACTGGTGAGACGGTCACAGCGCCTCACCGAGATAGGCCTGCTGCACCCGTTCGTCCCCGGTGACAGCGTCCGCGGTGCCGACGGCGAGGAGCTGGCCGTGGTGCAGGACGGCGACGCGGTCGGCGAGCCCGAGGACGACGTCCATGTGGTGCTCCACCATGGCGACGGCAACGCCCGCGTCACGGACCTCGCCGATGATCGCGCTCAGCCCGTCGACGTCCTCGGCCGACACTCCGGCCATCGGTTCGTCGAGGAGCAGGACGGACGGCTCCGACGCAAGCGCCATGGCCAGCTCGAGCTTGCGACGGTCGCCGTGGGAGAGCCCGCCGGCTGGTACCGAACCCTTGCCGGGCATACGAACTCGCTCCAGCAGACCATCGACCGTGGCGATATCGCGAGAGCCGCGGACCAGCCGCCACGGGCTCGACGCGCGCCCGCGCGAGGCCTGGAGCGCCAATCGCACGTTCTCCCTCGCGGGGAGACCATCGAAGAGGGCCGAGGTCTGGAAGGAGCGAGCCATACCCAGCCGGGCCCGTCGGGTCACCGTTCGATGGGTGACATCCCGGTCGCCGAGGCGGACCCGGCCGATCGTGGGTCGCAGGACGCCGGAGAGAATGTTGAGCAGCGAGGACTTTCCGGCGCCGTTCGGACCGATGATCCCGACGAGTTCCCCCGAGCCGACCTCAAGGCTCACGTCCTGGAGGATCTGGGCGCCCCCGACCCGCCAACCGATGCCCTCTGCGGCGACCGCCGCTGCGGCTGCAGGTTCGGCGAGGTCGGCTGTGCTCACTTCATCGCGACCGCGGGCGGCGCCACGTCGGCCGGCGCCAAGGTCGCGACGAGCTGCGGGACAAAGCCCGAGCCCTCCTTGACCAGCTTCGCGGTGAACATCGGCTGGAGCGTCGCGTGGTCGGACGCCCGGATCTCCATAGCCCCCTTGGGGCCGGCGAACTTCCAGCCTTCGAGTGCGGTGACCATCTTCTCCACGTCGTCGCCACCCTCGCTCAGCGCGCGCACCACCATCTGGGCGGCCACGAATCCGTCGTTGGTGAAGAGGTCGACGTCCTGGCCGGCCTTCTTGAGACCGGCGGCCAGGGCTTGGTACTCGGGGTTGTCCGCGGCACCGGCGAAGAAGTGCGAGAGGAACGAGATCTTGTCGCCGGCCTCGCCGAAGAGGGCGTGCGTGGGCTTGATGTCGAGGCCGGTCACCACCTTGGTCGTGTCGAACACGCCCTGCTGCGCCAGCGTCGTCCACATCTGGGTGGCGTTCGTTCCGGCCCACGCGACGAAGAGAAGGTCCGGCGTCTGGCCCTTGACCTGGGTGGCGAATGGCGTGAAGTCAGTCGCCGCCGACGGAACTAGCACCGAGCTCACGGTGGCGCCCTTGGCGCCCAGTACCGCTCTGACTCCGGCCTCGTTGGCCTTGCCGAACGCGCTGTCCTGGGCGAAGACGGTGACCTTCTTGCCGTTGAGGTCGCCGACCATGGTGCCCGCGGTGGCGATGTCCTGGTACGTCTGGCGGCCGGACCGGAAGGTGTACTTGTTGGCTCCTGTCACGGCGTCGGTCGCGGCCGGCCCGGAGATGAAGAGGACCTTGTTGTCCTTGGCGAGCGGTGCGACCTGGAGGGCGACACCGGAGGCGGTCGAGCCAGCGATGATCTTGGCGCCGGCCCCGATCGCCGTCGTGGCGGCCGTCACCGCCTTGGCCGGGTCGCCGGCGTCATCGGCCTCGCTGACCGTGACCGGGTGGCCGTTCACGGCGTTGGTGCCCTTGGTCGCGTAGTCGAGGCCCACCTTGAACGACGCCTCGTACTGCGCACCGTACGCGGCCAGGGCGCCGGTCTTGCTGTAGACCAGACCGACCTTGTACGGGGCACCTCCGGATGTCGCCGAGGCGCCGCCCTCGCTTGCCGCCGGAGCGCCCGGGCTGCTCGCTCCCGGCGTCCCGCACGCCGCCAGCGCCACCGCCGTGGACATCGCCACGAACCCGCCCGCCAGTCGGGCGCTCCACTGCTTCGACATCGTCGTCCTCCGCTCCGGCGGGCGTCGCGCACCTCAGGTCTGCGCGCGGAGGGCCACCCAACCCCGGCTAAGCGCAAGGTATGCGGGCCGCGTGCGGTCCTTCATGGCGTCCCGGAACACATTGGCCCGGAGCCGATGTGTGCCGGCCCCAACTACGATCACAACGACAGCTCAGACGTGCCTGACTCGTTGCGCGTGGCCCGCCCATCAGAGCGCGACAAGGACAGGCAGGTCCGAGAAGCCGTCCGGGTCCGGAGGCGGCGGACGAGCGGGTCAGCCGCCGAGCACCGCGTGGAGCTGGTCGGCCACCGCGTCGGGCGTCAGGCCGATCTCCTCGAGCACCTCGCCGCGCGACCCGTGCTGAAGGAAGCGCTTCGGGATGCCGTGCACGTGCACCGGCACGCTCAGGCCGGCCTCGCCAACGGCGGCGGTGACCTGCGACCCGACTCCCCCGACCGCGAGGTTGTCCTCGAGCACCGCAACGGCGCCGGCAGTCCGCGCGAGGTCGACGAGGTCCTCCGACACCGGCAGGCACCACCGTGGGTCGACGACACGGACGGTGTGGCCCTGGGCGGTGAGCTTCTCGGAGACCGCCATGGCCGTGCTTGCCATCTCACCGAGCCCGATGAGAAGCAGCTCGACCGGGCTGTCGCCCGACGTCTCGGCCAGGACGTCGACCGAGCCGACGGTCCGCAACGCCGGGAGCACCGCGGGGGCGTTCTGCTTCGAGAACCGGATCACCGTCGGGCCGTCGTCGACGTCGACCGCCTCGCGGAGCGCCCGGCCCAGCTCCTCGGGGTCGCGGGGGGCGCAGAGCCGCAGTCCGGGAACCAACCCGGTCACCGACATGTCCCACATGCCGTTGTGCGAGGCACCGTCGGTACCGGTGATCCCGGCCCGGTCCAGCACGAACGTGACCCCGGCTCGGTGCAGGGCACAGTCCATGAGCAGCTGGTCGAAAGCCCGGTTGAGGAACGTCGCGTACACGCAGACGACCGGGTGCAGGCCTCCATAAGCGAGGCCCGACGCCATGGTGACCGCGTGCTGCTCGGCGATGCCGACGTCGAAGACGCGGTCCGGGTGCCGGTCGGCGAACTCTTTCAACCCCGTCGGGATCAGCATGGCCGCGGTGATGGCCACGACATCGTCCCGCTCGCGCGCGACGGCGAGCAGGGCGTCGCTGAACTCGTCGGTCCAGATCCGCCCCTTCACCTGCAATGGCAGTCCGGTCTCGGGGTTGATCCGGTCGACGGCGTGGAACCGGTCCGCGTCGTCGTTGCTGGCGTGGTCGTAGCCCTTGCCTTTGGTGGTGAGGACATGGACAAGCACCGGACCACCGAAGGCCTTGGCCCTGCGCAGCGCCGACTCGACCGCTGGTTCGTCATGGCCGTCGATCGGTCCGAGGTACTTCAGGCCCAGATCCTCGAACATGCCCTGAGGGGCGACGATGTCCTTGATCCCCTTCTTCACCCCGTGCAGGGCGCCGTAGACGACGCCGCCGACCACCGGGGTGCGGTTGAGCGCATCCTTGCCCCAATCGAGCACTGATTCGTACTTGCGCGTTGTCCGCAGCGTCGCCAGGTGGTCCGCGAGACCGCCGATCGTCGGCGCATACGAGCGCTCGTTGTCGTTGACGACGATGACGAGCGGGAGGTCCTTGTCGACCGCGATGTTGTTAATGGCCTCCCACGCCATCCCGCCGGTGAGTGCTCCGTCGCCGACGACCGCGACGGTGTGCCGGTCGCGCCGGCCGGTGAGGCGACGGGCCTTGGCGATGCCGTCGGCCCACGACAGCGCGGTGGAGGCGTGCGAGTTCTCGACGACGTCGTGCTCGGACTCGGCTCGGCTCGGGTATCCGGACAGACCGCCCTTCATCCGCAATCGGTCGAAGTCGTGGCGGCCGGTGAGGAGCTTGTGGACGTACGACTGGTGGCCGGTGTCGAAGACGATCGTGTCCCGTGGGGAGTCGAACACCCGGTGCAGCGCGATGGACAGCTCGACGACGCCGAGGTTCGGCCCGAGGTGTCCCCCCGTGCGCGAGACCGACGCGACGAGGAACTCCCGGATCTCCTGGGCCAGCTGGTCCAGCTCGGAGGGGTCGAAGGCCTTGACGTCGTCGGGTCCGGCAATGGAGTCGAGCAGCGTCACGTAGGTCCTCCGGGGATGCGGGTCGAGCCCGTCCACTGTAGTTCAGCGGCGGCGCTCGGCTGGCCAGTCGCCGTCACAGGAGTGGCGCGGTGACTCGACGGTGTCGGGCCGGGCAGGCTCACGCCCCGGTCGCCGTGGGGCGGCCGGGCGCGGAGCAGGGTCATCGTCGTCGCGTGTCGTAAGAGCCGGGTGTCAGGTCCCAGACGACCCGCCCGTCGCGGGTGAGATGACCCATGAGGCGCCGATCGTGGACCCAGCGATGGTGATAGCCGCAGAGCAGCACCCCGTTGTCGAGGTCGGTCCGGCCGCCGTCGCCCCAGTGGACCAGATGGTGTGCCTCGCACCATTGCGCCGGCATTCCGCAGCCGGGGATCGTGCAGGCATGGTCCCGCAGCCACAGGGCCTTGGTCTGAGCCGACGTGAAGCAGCGGGTCGTGGTTCCGAGGTCGAGGACCTGCCCCGGGCCGGCCATCACCGTCGGTAGCAGCCCGGCATCGCAGGCGATGCGCCGTATCGTCTGCGGCGCCAGTACCGTGCCGGCGTCCGCACCACCGATGGTGGTCCCTGCCTTGACCTCGTTCCTGAGGTCATCGATGTCGACGGTCAGGAACAGCTGAGCCTTGGCCAGTTGCGGTGTTCCCTCCGGACACGACACCGCCCGGCGGGTGAGCTCGACCAAGGCGTCGGCGCGTCGCCGGTCCGAACCGCGCAGGTCCGGGATGCCGTCCGCCGGTCGTGGCGCGGCCAGAGGGCCGAGCGCGGCTTCGAGGACGGTCTTGCCTTCGACGTCCAACCGGAGGACGTAGTCGAACGTCCCGTCGCCCTGGTCGTGCGGCTGTGACAGGGCCGCGCGCCGAGCCGCGAGGTCCTGATCGGCCTGCAGCTCCCCTTCTGCGCCGTACTCGGCCAGCAGCCGAGGTCGCACCGCTCTGATCTCCCGCGGACCGAAGGCGGCGGCCAGATCGAGCAACGCCGACCAGACAGACGACACCGCCTCCGGCTGCAGTCGCGGCTCGAGCCGGTCCATCCCGCGAACGCACACCGTGGCATTGCCGACACCCACGGTTCCCGACATGACCGCCTCGCGCAGCTGGGCGTGATCGTGGCTGCGCAGTCGTTCGACCAAACGCACCAGCTGGCCTGCGCCCCCGGCCCCCAGGCTCGGTGCCCACTCCCGGACCCAGCCGACACCGGCCACCCCGCCCGCCACGGCACGGGTCGGGTCCTCCGCTGCCGATTGGTCACTTCCCGCCGGAGAGCCCGGATCGGGTGACGAGGAGGTCGGCAAGAGGTCGGACCGCATCTCCCCGCGCGACATCGCCTCCCCCACGACCGCGACTCGGGCGGCCTCGACCAGCCGGCCCAGGTCGTCGATCTCCCGCAGGAGCGGGCCGAGTTCGGATCCCGTGGCCTGCCAGAGCACCGACTCGACGCCGGCCAACGCGGATCGCGCCGCGGCCATTGCCTCGCGCCGCGACGTCAGATCCGGGGTGGCTTCCATAGTCAGAAGGTAGATGCGACCACCGACAACCCACCGACGGCGTAACTGACGAATACTCTTGCCGCACAATATGACTCGAGCATCATTGCTCAACGATGACTGGCTTCATCCGGCCGTCAGAGGCGAGGGATGAACTGCTTGCCCTGCAATGCTTCCAAGAGCAGCGCGGCGCTTCGCTTGGCGGCGACCAACCGAAGCCCTTCCGCCTCGAGGTGACCCATGATCTCGGCGAGCGCCTCGGTCGTGACGTGTGGTCCCAGCTCGACTCGTGCCTCTCGATAGGCCTGCCGCATCGCCGTGATCTGCCCGTCGATGTGGCGTTCGGCCAGCCAGGCGAGGGCGACGGGGTTCTTGCGCCAGCCCGCATACAACCGGTAGTCGGACGGGCAGTTGTCCAGCAGCCACGCGACGGCGCGTAGCTCCCACCCCGGCGCGTGTGCCGGCGGAACGCCGTGCGGCCAGCCGGGTGGGACGTGCGTGGACACCCGGCCAGTGTCCCTCAGCGCCGTGTGCTCACCAGTTCGCCTGCGCCGGTGCCTGCGGCAGGGCGACACCCGCCGGACGGATGACGTAGACGATGCCGCCACTGTGCGGGACCCACACGTTCTCGAACTGCTCACGGTCGTAGACCGTCCGAACCTGCTCGTCGTCCGGGATCAGATGTGACGCGGGGTCGTTGACGACGACGTCCCCGGACGCGGTGAAGCCGCGAATGACCATCAGGTGCCCGTTGGTGCTGTACCCGGCTCCCTTCAGCTCGCCCTTGCCGAACGACACCGAGGCCACGAGCGGGATCCCGGCCGCGATGAACAGCTCCGCTTCGGCCAGGGAGCGCAGCCTCGTGACAAACCCCTCCAGACCGAAGCGGGCCGCATACGCCGTGTTGAAGGGCCAGTTGCCGCACCCGTCGTAGGTGTAGTCGTAGACGTTGCGGGCGGCGTAGTCGACCACGGCGTCGACGGGCGGGTCGACCCACGCGGTGTCCGCCGCGCTGGGACCGGTGCCCCAGAAGCCGACGACCATCGCCGTCGACGTCGGTGAGCACCACGCCTCTCCCCCGTTGTCGTACTCGGGGTAGTGGCCCTTGTGCAGCTCCTGGGAGTACGTCGGCACCGCGAGATCGATCGCCCTCCTGGACGCCGGTCCCAGCGCGCTGACGGCAACCTTCTTGTCCTTGGGCAACCCTGAGGCCATCGCGCTCACCAGGCTGACCGACGGGACGACGCCCGTACCGCTGCGACGCAGCAGGGTGACCTCGAGCTGCCAGGTACGCAGCGTGTGGTCGTTCAACGCGGCCAGGGTGTCGGTGTAGACGGTGGCGTATGCGTTCGCCTGCCCGTTCTGGGAGGTGCGGTTGATCGCACCGCCGTCGTTGACGTCGTCGGAGGCCCAGCGGCCGAGGACGTGCCAGACCGCCGCGCCGTCGTCGGCCACCGCGCGGACGCGCACCTCGATCCACGACCCGTCCGGCGTCGTCGCGTTCCACGAGGCGACGAGCTCGGTGTAGGCGTGGCCGGGGTCGACGACCGGCGAGGTCCACGTCGCCGAGTCATAGGTAGCCGTGCTGCCAGTCTCGACGTCGGTGTAGGTGCGGGTGCCGCTCGCCGACGCGAGGACGAGCACTCCCTCGCTGACCGCCGTCCCGTCGAGGGTTCCGGCGCCCAGCTCGACACCTCGCCAGGCGCGGAAGGTGACGTCTCTCGACGAGGGCGCCTTGGCGGCATACGCGCTCGGGGCCGGGGCGAGCGTGAGCGCGGCCGCGGCCGCCGCTCCGGTACCGAGGACGGTACGACGGGTGAGCTGGACGGGTCGACCGTCGGCCATGGGGTCTCCTTCGACGTCACCCCGAACGGGATGCGGTAAGCAAACCACGTGTCAGGGACATCATGTGGAAAAAGTTGCCGTCGAGTTTGCCGGTCAGGCCACCCGTTCCCGACCGACGGACTCGACGGCGGCGGTCCCCTGGAAATGCGCGCGCTCGGGGACCGCCGCAGTCGGTCCCGCGGCCGTCGTGGCGTAGACGTTGGCGCCGGGCATGGCCGCGGAGTCGTGGAGATTGCCGGCGCTGAGCACTCCGCCGGCGTCGGTCAATGGGACGTGACGGGGCGCATCCTGCACGTGCAGTGTCCGCATCATGCGAGGCGCCCCCTGCCAACACATCCGCAACCAAATCGCCGCTTCCAACGACATCACGAGTTGCGCGTATGCGGCACCGGCCAGGTGGACTTCTTTACCAACTTCTTAACCAGCGACCGCCGCCGACACCGGCGTCAGCGGTTGACCAGCGACCGCAGGACGTACTGGAGGATGCCGCCGGCCCGGTAGTAGTCGGCCTCCCCAGGTGTGTCGATGCGAACGACCGCGTCGAACTCGATGGGGGCCGAGTTCTCTCTGGTGGCAACGACTTTCACGGTCCGGGGCGTTCGATCGTCGTTGAGCTCCGTGATTCCGGAGATCGAGAAGGTCTCGGTCCCGTTCAGACCCAGCGAGCCGGCGTTCTCCCCCGCCGGGAACTGCAGGGGCAGGACGCCCATCCCGATGAGGTTGGACCGGTGGATCCGCTCGTAGCTCTCCGCGATCACGGCGCGGACGCCGAGCAGCCGGGTGCCCTTGGCGGCCCAGTCCCGGGAGGAACCCGAGCCGTACTCCTTGCCGGCCAGGATGACCAACGGCACACCCGCCTGCTGGTAGGCCGCGGACGCCTCGTAGATCGTGGTCTGCTCGCCGCCGTTCAGGAAGTTGCGGGTGAACCCGCCTTCGACGCCGTCGAGCAACTGGTTCTTGAGCCGGATGTTGGCGAACGTGCCGCGAATCATCACCTCGTGGTTGCCCCGGCGGGACCCGTAGGAGTTGAAGTCCTTCCGGTCCACCCCGTGCTCGGCGAGGTAGTTACCGGCCGGGCTGTCGGTCTTGATCGATCCGGCCGGGCTGATGTGGTCCGTGGTGACCGAGTCGCCGAGCTTGGCCAGCACGCGCGCTCCGACGATGTCCTCGACCGGGGTTGCCTCCATGGTCATGCCCTCGAAGTACGGCGGCTTGCGCACGTACGTCGAGTCGCTCTCCCACTCGAACGTGTCGCCCTCGGGAGTGGGCAGCGACGTCCAGCGCTCGTCGCCAGCGAAGACGTCGGCGTAGTCGCGGGTGAACATCTCTTGGTCGATCGACCGGGAGATCGTGTCCTCCACGCCCTGCGGCGAGGGCCAGATGTCGTTCAGCAGAACGTCGGTGCCGTGCTGATCCTGCCCGAGCGGCTGGGACGCGAAGTCGAAGTCCATGGTGCCAGCCAGCGCATACGCGATGACCAGTGGCGGGGAGGCGAGGTAGTTCATCTTGACGTCGGGGTTGATCCGGCCCTCGAAGTTGCGGTTGCCGGACAGGACGGAGACGACGGCCAGGTCGT
>DATLQE010000181.1:0-3195 GCA_035535335.1 Lapillicoccus sp.
TGTCGTTCCTCGGTCTCGGGACGCCGGCCCCGACCCCGTCCTGGGGACGGATGCTGCAGGAGTCGCAGGAGCTGCTGTTCATCGCGCCCCGGCTGTGCATCATCCCCGGCATCGCGATCGCGATCGCCGTGCTGGGGTTCAACCTGCTCGGTGACGGCCTGCGCGACTACCTCGACCCTCGGCTGGAAGACCGCCGATGAGCGCCCTGCCGGTCAGCGCCGAGGACGACGTCGTTCTGGACGTCCGCGAGCTCAGCGTGCGGGTCGGCGAGACCGAGCTCGTCTCCGACGTTTCGTTCGCGATCGGCCGCGGCGAGCGCGTCGGGCTCATCGGCGAGTCGGGGTCGGGCAAGTCACTCACCGGGCTCTCACTGATCGGCCTGCTGCCCGAGGACCTCGTCGCGAGGGGATCGGTGCGGCTGTCCGGACCAGACCTCGACGTCGTCGGTGCCGACGACGATGCGATGTCCCGGATTCGTGGCCGCGACGTGGCCATGGTGTTCCAGGAGCCGATGACCGCTCTGAACCCGACGATGCGGGTCGGCGACCAGGTGACCGAGGCGCTGCTCATCCACGGCACCGAGCGAGACCGGCATGCCGCGCGGCGTCGGGCCATCGAGCTGCTCGCTCAGGTGCGGCTACCCGACGCCGTCGACATCGCGCGCGCTTACCCCCACCAGCTGTCCGGTGGGCAACGGCAACGCGTCGTCCTCGCGATCGCCCTCGCGAACGACCCGGCGCTGCTCGTCTGCGACGAACCGACGACGGCGCTCGACGTGACCGTCCAGGCCCTGGTGCTGGACCTCATCGTCCGGGGCGTCGAGTCGCGTGACGCGGCCCTGCTGCTCATCACCCACGACCTGTCCGTCGTGGCCACGGCGTGCGAGCGAGTTCTCGTGATGTACGGCGGGCGGATCGTCGAGGCCGGTCCGGTGGAGGAGGTGTTCCGGCGCCCGCGGCACCGCTACACGGAGGGGCTGCTCGCGGCGTCCGACCTCACCAGCGGCACCCGCCGACGGCTCCGGACCATTCCCGGGTCGGTGCCGGCGGCGGGAGAGTTCCCGGGCGGGTGCGTGTTCCGCAACCGCTGCGCCTTCGCGACCGAGCAATGTATGCGGCTCCCTCCGTGGTCCGAAAACGGATCGAGAGGGTATGCGTGCTTTCATCCGGCGGGTCGAGGATCAGCGAGACCTCAGGACGCCGCTCCAACGGATCTCGTTGGCGGACACCGTGATCCACAGGACCGGCCCGCCGGCAGTCGGGAGCCGCTCATCCTGGTCGAGAATCTGGTTCGCGACTACCAACGACCGCGCACGTCCTTGACCCGCCGGGGACCGGTCGTGCACGCGCTGAGAGGCGTGAGCTTCGAGGTCACGGCGGGTGAACGATTCGGGATTGTCGGCGAGTCCGGCTGCGGCAAGTCCACGCTGCTGCGTCTACTGGCCGGCCTCGACCGGCCGACGTCGGGTCGGCTCGTCGTCGAAGGCACCGACATCGCGCCGCTGCCGGAGCGACGACTGAAGTTCCTCCGCGACCAACTGCAGATGGTGTTCCAGGACCCGATGAGCTCGCTCGACCCTCGCATGAGGGTTAAGGACATTGTCGCGGAACCGCTTGTCGCGCAAGGGGACCGGGCACCACGCGCTCGGGTGACGGAACTGTTGAAGGGGGTCGGGCTGCCGGAGACGGCGCTGCATCGTTACCCTCACCAGTTCTCCGGTGGACAACGTCAACGGATCTCGATCGCCCGCGCCCTGGCGCCCGCACCGGACATCCTGCTCGCCGACGAGCCGGTCAGCGCTCTCGACGTGTCGGTGCGAGCCCAAGTGCTCAACCTCATCAGCGACCTCGTCGACGAGCTCGAGCTGACCTTGGTGTTCGTCTCCCACGACCTGTCCGTAGTGCGGCACCTCTGCGACCGCGTCGCCGTGATGAGTGCCGGGGAGATCGTCGAGATCGGTCCGGTCGAGCGACTGTGGCGCAATCCTCAGCACGCGTATACCCGGCGGCTCCTCGCCGCCGTCCCGACCATGGAGCGGGCTCTGTCGGGCGAGACCACCGCGGATCTGGCCGCGACGGAGCTCGCGTCCCTCGACAGCGCCTGACCACCCACCCACCGAAGGAGACTCCGATGTCCGAAACCGCCCCCGGTACGCCGCGCCCCGACTACAGCCGGCTCTTCCGCCTGGACGGGCGGACCGCCGTCGTGGTCGGCGGTGGCAGCGGCATCGGCCGCGAGGGCGCACTCGCATTGGCGGCCAACGGAGCTCGCGTCGTCGTCGCCGACATGAACCGCGAAGCGGCGGACGAGACGACGACTCTGGGCGGCGGTAGCGGGAGCCTTGAGGCATACGAGCTCGACGTATTGAACGAGGACGCGGTACGCCGCGCCGCGTCGGACCTCGGCGACGTCGACGTCCTCGTCTATAGCGCCGGGCGGAACGTCCGCAAGCGCGTGCTCGACTACACGACCGAGGAGTTCGACCTGGTGATCGGGCTCAACCTGCGCGCTGCGTTCACAACGCTGCGCGCGTTCGCTCCCGGCATGGTCGAGCGGGGTCGCGGCAGCATCATCGGACTCGGCTCCATCCGGTCGGTCACGGTCGAGCCGGGCCAGAGCATGTATGCGGCGACGAAGGCCGGTCTGCTGCAGATGTTCCGCACCCTGGCGGCGGAGCTCGGCCCCAACGGCGTCCGGGCCAACACCATCGCCCCCGGCGTGGTCCGGACCCCGCTCACAGGGCAGATCATGGCCAACCAGGGCTGGGCCGACGCCTACGCGCAGAAGAACGCCTTCGGGCGGTGGGCGACACCGGACGAGCTCGCCGGCGCCATCGTGTTCCTTGCCTCGGACGCCTCGTCCTACGTCACCGGCGCGCAGATCGTCGTCGATGGCGGCTGGACGGCGGTCGACGGCCGGTACACGCCGCCGAGCTGAGCCGGTGCGCCGCCGACGTCCCGTGTTCGTGCTGCACGAGCACCGGAAACCGCAGCCCCACTTCGACCTGCGGCTCGAGGAGCGCGGCGTGCTGCGGTCGTGGGCCGTCCCGCGTGGCCTGCCGACCACCGCGCGCCAGAACCGGCTGGCCATCGCCGTACCCGACCACGACCTCGACCATGTCGACTACACCGACGACACCAAGTTCATCGCCGACACGGGCTGGTGGGAGGAGGAGTCGCGCGACGACCGGCGGAT
>DATLQE010000182.1:0-4158 GCA_035535335.1 Lapillicoccus sp.
GCCGGCGAAGGCACCGCCCACGATGAACAGGACGTTCGTCGTGTCGATCTGGATGAACTCCTGGTGGGGGTGCTTGCGACCGCCCTGCGGCGGGACGCTGGCGGTGGTGCCCTCGAGGATCTTCAGCAGCGCCTGCTGGACACCCTCGCCGGAGACGTCGCGGGTGATCGACGGGTTCTCGCTCTTGCGGGCGATCTTGTCGACCTCGTCGATGTAGATGATCCCGGTCTCGGCCTTCTTGACGTCGTAGTCAGCAGCCTGGATGAGCTTCAGCAGGATGTTCTCGACGTCCTCGCCGACGTAGCCGGCCTCCGTCAGTGCCGTGGCGTCCGCGATCGCGAACGGGACGTTGAGCATCTTGGCCAGGGTCTGCGCGAGATAGGTCTTGCCGCAGCCGGTCGGGCCGATCAGCAGGATGTTGGACTTGGCGATGTCGACGTGGTCGGAGTCCTTCTTGACCGGACCCGACTCACCCGCCTGGATGCGCTTGTAGTGGTTGTAGACCGCGACGGCGAGCGCCTTCTTGGCGGTGTCCTGGCCGACGACGTAGTTCTGGAGGAAGTCGAAGATCTCGCGCGGCTTGGGCAGCTCGTCGAGGCCGAGCTCGGAGGACTCGGCGAGCTCTTCCTCGATGATTTCGTTGCAGAGGTCGACGCACTCGTCGCAGATGTAGACACCGGGTCCGGCGATGAGCTTCTTGACCTGCTTCTGCGACTTGCCGCAGAACGAGCACTTCAGGAGGTCGCCACCGTCTCCGATGCGTGCCACGAGGGTCCTCCTGCTGTCCGGGAACTGTTTTCCGGGGGCCGCGGTCCGACTGACGCTACCGGTATGACCGCCTGTCCGCTTCTATTACACGCGCAGACCCGGCCGCGTCGCACGCCCCATTCACCCGTTCCGCTCTCGGCGGACACCGAAGGAGGGTCCGCGACGTTCTCCTGTCGCGGACCCTCCCTGGCGCGAACGCAGCGCCGGATAGAAGCGTCAGCCGTCGGCCGAGCCCTTCCGGGACAGCAGCACCTCGTCGATGAGGCCGTACTCCTTGGCCGTCTCGGCGTTGAGGATCTTGTCGCGCTCGATGTCCTCGTTGACCTGCTCCGGCGTGCGGCCGGTGTGCTTGGCCAGCGTCTCCTCCAGCCAGGTGCGCATCCGCAGCACCTCGTTGGCCTGGATCTCGATGTCGGACGCCTGCCCATAGTCACCGCCGGCCAGCGCCGGCTGGTGGATGAGGATCCGGGCGTTCGGCAGGGCGAACCGCTTGCCCTTGGACCCCGCAGCGGTCAGCACCGCCGCCGCCGAAGCCGCCTGGCCGACGACGAACGTCTGGATGTCCGGACGGATGTACTGCATCGTGTCGTAGATCGCTGTCATCGCCGTGAACGAGCCGCCGGGGCTGTTGATGTACATGAGGATGTCGCGGTCGGGGTCCTGGGACTCCAGCACGATCAGCTGGGCGATGATGTCGTCCGCCGACGCGTCGTCGACCTGCACGCCGAGGAAGATGATCCGGTCCTCGAACATTTTCGTGTACGGGTCGAGCCGCTTCATCCCGTAGGACGTGCGCTCCTCGAACTGGGGCAGGATGTAGCGCCCCTGCGGGGAGTAGTTGATGCCGGTCACTTGCTGTCTCCGTTCGTGCTCGCGTCGCCGGTCAGCGGCTTGTCACCGGTATCGGCGCCGCTCTCGGCCTGCGCCGCGCGGCTGAACACCTGGTCGACGAAGCCGTACTCCTTGGCCTCTTCCGCCGTGAACCAGCGGTCGCGGTCGGAGTCGCGCTCGATCTGGTCGAGGTCCTGGCCGGTGTGCTCGGCGATGAGCTCGGCCATCTGCTTCTTGATGTGCAGCATCTGCTCGGCCTGGATCTTGATGTCGCTGGCCGTACCGCCGATGCCACCGGACGGCTGGTGCATCATGACGCGGGCGTGCGGCGTCGCATACCGCTTGCCCGGCGTGCCCGCGCTGAGCAGGAACTGGCCCATCGAGGCGGCCATCCCCATCGCGACGGTGGCGACGTCGTTGGGCACCCACTGCATGGTGTCGAAGATGGCCATGCCGGCGGTCACCGAGCCACCCGGGCTGTTGATGTAGAGCCAGATGTCCTTCCTCGGGTCCTCGGCCGCAAGGAGGAGCATCTGCGCGCAGATCGCGTTGGCGTTGTCGTCGCGCACCTCGGAGCCGAGGAAGATGATCCGCTCCTTGAGCAGGCGGTTGTAGATGTGGTCGTCCAGGCCGAGCGTCTGGGTCTCGCCAGCGGCGACGATCTCGTGGTCGTGGGCCACAGTGGCCTCCATCAGGTCGTAAGTCCGGTCGTGCATCGCAATGACCCTAACGTCGGCGCCCGACGCACGAATCCCGCTCCGGACCGTGTTCGCCGTGAGCGCATCTCGCGCAGGTCGGGATCGTCAGCGAGCGGTCGCCGACACCTGCCAGCCGGACACCGGCGCGACCCAGCCGCGGGCGGCGGGATTGGTCACCGGCGGGTATGCCTCGAACGACCCGGTGACATCCACGGTCACTCCCGTCGGGGCGCTGCCGGCCCGGGAGAGCAGGGCCATACCGCGAGCGGCGCTCACCTCCGTCTGCACCGGGACCGAGGTGGCGCCGACGGGCACCTCGACGTCGGCGGTCGGCGTGGCGTCCGCGGAGTCGACGCTGACCGCCGCGGGACCGCCGGCCGGCGTGGTCGTGGCGACGCCGACCAGCCCGAACGTGCTCTCGCCGACCACGCTCTCACTGGGGGTCAACGTCGTGCGGCGTCCCGGCTGGAGGGCGCCCGTCCCGAGCCCGCTGGACGGGTCGACGACCCGGGTCTGTGGCAGCGGCCGGAACCGCAGGTTGGGTCCGAGCGCACCGTCGTCGTAGAACCCGACGAGGTCCACCGCGACGGCGGCGGTGCCGGTCGACGTGTTCGTCAGGGCCACGTCGAGGCGCCCGTCAGCGTCCGCCGACGCCGCGACGACGGCGAGGTTGGAGGCCGGGGCCGCGGCGACGAAGGGCACGGAGGGAGCCGCCGCTACTCCGGATCCCACGGTGAGCGTTCCAGGTGCCTGGGCGCCCTTGACGGTGGCTCGGACGAGCAGTGCGGTGGTATGCGGTGTAGCCGCGGTTCCGAGGTCGACGGCCAGCACCTGCCGGCCGCCGGCCGCGAGCGGCTGGGCCGTGTCGCTGTCGAACACCCGCGCCACGTCGACGGGCTGGTACCCGCCCGAGACGCCGTGGCTCCCCAGGACCGTGTCGTCAGCGGCGTAGAAGCCGACGACGTCCGCGGCCACGGCGGCCGACGCCGTGGTCGTGACGGCGAGGGAGTCGCCGGAGCCGAGCGGCAGCGTCAGCAGGGCGGACCGGGTGGTGCCGGCGGGCGCGAAGAGCAAGGGTGGTGCCGCGGGCGTCCCGACCGGCCCGAACGACAGCCCCGCGTCGGACGGACCGGCGACCGCGGTGACGTTGACGACGACCGCCGAGATGCCGGACCTCGGCAGACCCGCGCGGCCGGCGACGGCGACGGTCGCACCGGCGCCCGGCTCGACCGCATACCCGGCGTCGTTCGTCCCGAGCAGCCGGGCGACGGAGGTGGGGTAGAACGTCCCCGCCGCCGGAATCACGCGGGGCAGGACACCACCGGGCTGGGGGTCGTCCGTCTTGGTCGGCAACGCGACCGCGGAGGACGCGCCGAAGCCAGCCGCGGCGACCATCGCCGCGACGATGGCCGGGGCGCGGCGCCGTGGGTGCATCGTCCGCCTGCTTCGTGCTGGGGCACTGTGGACTGGCTCGACGGGGGTTCGAGTCGGGGAACCTCCAGTCTAGGCCGCTTTTCGGCGCGGACGCGGCCGGTCCACAGGCGCGACGGGTCAGGCCGGCGCGGCGGCCGCGCTCTCGTCGTCGGCGATCGACGCTCCGGCCTCGGCTTGGGGCACCGCCTGGTCGAGGTCGATCACCGTGCCGTTCGTGTCGACCACGGATGCCTGCTCGAGGACGTGGGCCAGCGCCTTGCGCCGGGCGACCTCGGCGACCATCGCAGGGACCTGGCCCTGCTGGTCGATGGACTGGGCGAACTGGTTCGGATCCATGCCGTACTGCTGGGCCGACATGACGATGTACTCGACGAGCTCGGGCTGCTCGACCCGGATCTCCTCCTTCTCGACGATCGCGTCGAGGAGG
>DATLQE010000183.1:0-7263 GCA_035535335.1 Lapillicoccus sp.
ATCCTGATCGACCGCGTGCGCGTGCTGCATCTGGTTGCCTGAGGCCGGGTCGCCTTCTCGCCAACCGATTGTGACGAAGGCTGACTGTCGGTGAAGGGTCAACGCGCTGAGACACCCCGCTGCCTTCGCGGCGGAAAGACGCACCTTTTTCGACCGCACGACTTGCGGCAAATTCGGGCGAGCGTAGCCGCCCTCCCCGCGGCAGGTGCGAGCGCTCTGCAGGGTAGGGGTCGCATCTGCTTGACGTAAAGTGCGCCGTGCTCCGCCTCCAGTGTGTGTGTTTCTCCGAGAGGAGTCGCATTGCCCGCGTCAGCACGCCGCCCCGAGCTTTCGAGTATGGCCGACGACTACGCCAGCTTTGCGCTGTCGCAACGCGCCGCGCTTGAGGCGGCTCACCCGGACGTGCTGGCCGCCGCTGGCGAGTTCAAGGATGAGCCGGTGCTGTACGTGGCTGATCTCGGCGCGGCCGATGGGGTCAACTCCTACGGTCTGATCCGGGAACTCATCGCTGAGCGCGCCGGGCGGCCGCTGGTCTACGCGTTGGTTGACCTGCCGACCAATGCGTGGAATGTGGCCGCTGAGCATCTGCAGCGCGGGCTCCTCGGTGCCGAACCCGCGATGTCGATAGCGCTGATTCCTGACGCCGGTGACGTTTCAGCCGCTGACGTCGGGACCGGAGCTCACTACGCATCGGCGGAGACCCACGCCGAGGCCTGCCATCGGGCCCTTGCCGGCCAGTCATCGCCTGCCGTTGTCCTCAGCATGGCCGGTATCGCGCTCGAGGTGTCCCCGTGCCTGCCCGCTGGCACGGTGCATGTCGCGGTCAGCGGGACAGCCATGCACTGGGTCGCGGATGTCGCCGGCCTGCCCTCCACCGGCTCGGTCTTTCCCGGCTACCGCGACCATGCCGATGAACTCGAGCGACGAGCCTGGCAGTCGGCCGCCGCCGAACAGTGGGAGCGGCTGCTGGAACACCGCTCGACCGTGCTGGTGCCGGGCGGCCGATTCATCATCGCCCTGCCCGCCTCCTCGGCCCCGTGGCCGGAGGGCATCTCCTTGTACACAGCGGTCATTGCGCAGATGAACGACCTGCTGTCCGAGTGGACTCGGGTCGGTCGGATCAGCGCTGAAACGGCAGCCGCCATCGTTGTCCCGGTGTGGATGCGCACGCTAGAGGAGATTCGAGCCCCCTTCGAGCGCGGCGGCGGGCGCTTCGCGGATCTCGTGCTTGAGAAGCTTGAGCTTGTTCGCCTGGACAACCCCTACTGGGACCCGGACCCAGCCCGCTTCGCGCGCGCTTACGTGAACAGCATCGCCGCCTGGGGTGGCCCATTGTTCCTTCGCGCGTTCTCTCGGGAAGGTCAGGACGAGGGGACAGCGCTTCTCGCAGATTTCATGGATGAGCTCCAGCAACGGGTCATCACAGATCCCGAGAGCTACCGCTGGGACTACCTCGAGGCGGTGATCGTGTGCCGCAAAGTGAACCCGGCGTGAGCTCGTTCCTGCCCACAGGCAATGTCGTTTCGGCAACTCTTCGGGAGCTCGAGTACCATTGACCGGCTACAGCTCTTGATGTCTCGTTCTTCGTGCGGCAGTATGCCGGACCGGCCTGTCAGTGACGGGGCAGGCCGAGGTGGCGCTCAGCTTCTCTCGAGCGCTTGCGGGCTGGTTACCGCGATCCCCTGCATCCGGGCCACCTCGATCGGGACAACCTCGCGTCCGAGAGGCCACAGGGAGATCGGAATCAGCTTGACGTTCGCAATAGCCAACGGAATGCCGATGATCGTGATCGCGAGGAGGCACGCGGTCACCACGTGGGCGATCGCGAGCTCCCAGCCGAGCAGGATGAGCCAGATGATGTTTCCGATGAACGAACCGACCCCGGCGGTCGGCTTTGCCACCGTGGTCCGGCCGAACGGCCACACGACGAAACCGGCGATGCGGAACGCGGCGATGCCGAACGGGATGGTTATGATCAGAATGCAGGCCAGGATCCCCGCCAAGACGTAGAGGAGCCAGAGCCAGAAACCGGCCAGCACGAACCAGATGACGTTCCCGAGGACCCTCACCGCCTCATCGTCCCACGCCGAACCGAAGCGTCACCGCGATACCGGAGGCGGCTGAATCGGCCTGGCTTTGCCCTCTGAGTCATCACGCGCGCAGTCGACCGACCGTTGGCGTGGCCTCCAAGCGACGTGACCGTGCTGACCCGGCTCAAGATGCCTGTGACGTTCCGACTTCCTCTCGCTGGTGGCCCCAGGTTGTTACATCCGCGCCAAGATTTCGGCCTTCTTCGCCTCAAACTCGGATGGGGTTACGACTCCTGAGTCGCGAAGTTCCGCCAGCTGCCGGAGCTGGGCCATGTGGTCTGGCGAGGACGCAAAGGCAGCCGTCGCTGGCCGGGCTCGTTCTACTATTGCCTGCTCGATTGCAGTCCTGAGTTCGGAGAAGGCAGCCATCTGCCCCTTCGTGAAGACGACGCTGTTCTCGTCTTTGACGGCGCTGGTCGTCTGCGAGCCAAAGGCCGAGCGCCTCTCGTTCCCGCCGCCAACGGTGAACTGAATGTAGCCGTTGACCATCGGTCCGGCCGGCTTCCACTGGACGGCGGTGATGGACGCAAGCGGTATGCGCTTTTCGCCTTTGCCTACAGCGGAACGTGCCAGGAAGCCTGTCCTCTTGATGGAGACGAAGTCACCGTCCCACAGCACCGTCCCCGTGTGGCCCTTGATTTCCATCGATGAGCTTGTTGGAGGCGTTGGGGGCGTCGTTGGTGACATGGTTTCTGGCGGTGGCACGGGGTGCCAGGCGTTGTCCGCACCAAGCACGTGGCCGTTCACTTCGTCGCCAACCTTGTACGTCATGAGAAGTTGATACACCAGCGGTGGCTCACTCACCAGGCCACCGACCCCCAACTCCACGCGCAAACCGGCGATCGGCAGTTCCGCATTTGTAGCAGCCAAGTTGTTTCTGCAGACGGCAACACAGGCGGTCGATTGGGCGGCTGCCAGCATGAGAGATCGCCTGACCGGCGGCAAAGTGGGGCGTCGCTACTGCAATAGCTGTGCGGTCGCACGTTGGGGTGATGCGAGGCAGCGCCCAGTCGTCTCTGACAAGCCGCGTTTACGGCGGTGTGACTGTGAGGATCGCGGGTACGGCTTTGGGCACACCGTGCGTTCTGCCGGGACCACCAAGCGGTTCCAGCCTCTCAAAACTCAAGTTCGGAGAACTGGGGGTAGGCCAAGGGTGTCCGGAAATGCGGCCAGGTTGCAACTCAAACCGCCCGAAAGGTGCCATTCTCACGGCTGACAGCCCTAGAGTCGGAAACACGGACAGTTCGCCCCTGGCCAGCGAGCGAGGCATCGGCATGACCGCAGCGCCTTCAGCGTCACCGTCGAACCGGTCGCGATCGCGGGTGGCCCTGTTGGCCACCGCGACGGCGCTGGCCCTTGGGGCCGCAGCCTGCACGACTACCACCCCGACTGATACGACGACGACGGCCGGTGCGACGGCCGGTGCGAGGGCGTTCGCCTACGTCACCTGCCCGAAGCCGAACATCCCGGGCATTCCCCAGTTCGACTTCCCGGCGAACATGCGATGCGGGTACCTCGCGGTGCCTGAGAACCGGGGCGCGGCCGGTGGGCGGACGATTCGCATCTTCGTGATGCGCGTGCCCGCGGTCTCGGCGAACCCCCAACCGGATCCCATCGTCGTCCTGTCGGGCGGCCCGGGCGGGGGCGGGTCGTTTGAGTTCGCCTCGCGCATCAAAGCGGGCATGAACGCCGAGCGCGAGCTCATCCTCGTCGACCAGCGCGGCACGCATCTCGCCGATCCGCTCCTGGGGTGCGCCGAGTACGACGAGTCGCTGAACCGGGGGTTCATCATCGGGTTCACCACGGCCGCCGCGGCCACCGCGGACGTCGCGGCCACCAAGGCCTGCCGGGACCGGCACGCCGCTACCGGCGTCGACCTTTCCGCTTACAACACCAAGGAGAACGCCGCCGACATCGCCGACCTGCGCGTGGCCCTGGGCATCCAGTCCTGGAACGTGTACGGCGTCTCCTACGGCACCAAGCTCGCCCTCGTCTCGCTGCGCGACCACCCGCAGGGGATTCGCACGCTGGTCCTCGACTCGGTGTCGCCGCCGAACCTCAACATCGTCAAGGATTGGTGGTCGGCGCCGGCGGAGTCGTTCAAGGCCATCTTCGCCGCCTGCCGGGCACAGCCCGCCTGCGCGGCCGCGTTCCCGACCCTGGAGGCCGACTTCTTCGCCACCGTGACGCGGCTCGACGCGTCTCCGGTGGTCGTCGCGACCAAGGACGCGTCCGGCGCGCCGGTGACCCTTACCATCGACGCCTTCGCCTTCGCCTTCACCGTCATCGACGGCAGTGAGCACGGCGACCCGTCCACCATTCCGAAGATGATCGCCGACATGGCCCGCGGCAATAGTGACCTGGTGGTGAAGGCCATGCTCGGGGAGCTGGTTCCGCCGCCGATCGTCGGGCTGGGCGGTCTAGGGCTCGCGTTCACGGTCTTCTGCGCCGAGGGGGCCAACCTCACCACCGAGCAGGAGGCCGGGGCGAAGTCGAAGGCCGTCCTCCCGCAGTTCCCGGACCGCGTGTTCACCCTGCAGCCCAAGCAGGGGCGGCTGTTCCAGCAGTGCCCCGTCTGGGACGTCAAGGACGCCGACGCCTCGATGAGCACCCCGGTCGTGAGCGAGATCCCCGTGCTCATCCTCGAGGGGACCTTCGACGCGGCGACCGCCCCGTCGTGGGTGGACCTCATCACCCCCGGTCTCAAGGCCAACCAGCTCGTGTCGATGCCGTTCACCGGTCACTCGGTCTACGGCAAGTCGCCGTGCTCGGTGCAGATCACCGCGGCGTTCCTCAACAGTCCGACGCGGCCCGTCGACAAGACCTGCGCCGAAAAGTTCACCCGCCCCTTCGTCACGAGCTGATTCGACGGTGCGGTATGCGCCGCGCCCGGTCGGTGCGCCGGGGCATGGTGGCCATTTTGCCCAGAGCGGGTATCGCGGAGCGGCGCCGAGGATTCTGGGCCGCGTCTATGGGCTGCTCGACCTGCTGGCTGTGTGACAAGCGGGACAACGGGGACAGCTCGGACTCGGACGGGGCTTTCGTGTTGCCGAGTGGTCTCGCGCACTACGTGTGATCACGCGATCACGCCTCCTACCGAGTTCGTCAGTCATGCCCAAGAAGCGACGACCAGGCGGGAGAGTGACCGCGACGAAACGTGGTGGAGAGGCGCCCGATCCGACTGGTGAGCAGCAACAGATCCCCACGGGATGTCGCGGCCGACCATGGCTACCCGACAGCGAGGCCGCCCCCAACGCGGCTGCTAGACGATTCCTCTAGGACCGGTGTCCGGCGGGATGCTCTCATCGCGGCTGCCCACCAGTTTCACCGGTGTGGCTCAACTTCGGTTTGATGGACCTGCGCGGTGTGGGGCCGGTCGTGGCCGCCCGCACCTTGGCCGATGTCGGTCACGTGGCCCGGTTCGCCGACCGGAACCGGTTCGCCTCCTGGACCGGCACCGCCCCGATCGAGGCATCCTCCGGTAACGCAAAGGTTTGGTCATGGCTCAGGGTCCCGTACGGCAGTGCCGCGGGCAAACACTTTGGATGGTCGTTACTAATGGCCCGGCGTCATTGGACGGCTGCCAGCTATCGGATCCGGGCTGCGCTCAACGCGGGTGATTTGGCCTCGGCGAGCCGCATGGAGCGGGCATAGGCATACCTCGACTATTTCAGCCGTGCCGGATTCGGTTCCGCCGGCATGTCCCTGCCGTCCGTCGACGCGGTCGGTGACGGTCGGGGGCGGACGACCCCAAGCGCCCATAGTCCACGTCGACGAGCCACGCGTCGGCCTCGGTGGTCTCGCACAGACGAGCCCACACGCGCAACCCGTCCCAGGGGTGCCGGTATGACACGGCCGCTCTGGCGGCGGTTGGACGCGGCGGCTCTCGCGGCGGATTGACGCTCCTCGGCGCAGCCTGTACCGCCACTTGAGAGACTGATTGTATGACTGGGCGTGATCGTGACCGGGACGCCGTAGGCCGCGCTCGTCAAGCCCGGCCTCGCGACGCTTTGGGCCGGCCCCTGCCGTACGGCGCTGCGGGGGTGGAGCCGGTGTCGGAAGAGCCCCTGCCTGCCGAGGAGACACTTGAAGCAGCTCGAGCGCTCGTGGAGGCAGGCCGTCCGTTCTCCGCCCACGAGGTGCTGGAGGCGCGTTGGAAGGCGGGACCGGTTGAGGAACGAGATCTGTGGCAGGGGCTTGCGCAGGTCTGTGTGGCCATGACGCACGCGGCTCGCGGAAATACGGCTGGAGCTGCTCGGCTCTTCGACCGTGCCGCGGAGCGACTGACCACGTTTGCTGCGACCGGACGCGGGGCCTACGGGCTTGACTTGGATGCAGCCGTAGGGCAGGCGCGCAGTCACGTCGGAAAGTTCTGAAGGGCTAGCCCGGAACTCGGCGAAGTGACGCAGGTGCAGAGAGCGCCTTGCTGCATGGGCGGACGTCTATCAGCCTGACGGTCCGCTACTTTCGGAGGGTGGACGATCCCGATCGCCGCCGTGAGCGACTCGTCGAGCTGCGCATGCGCAATTGCGCTATGGAAGCGTTGGATGCCAGCGAAGGGGTCTCGGCGTTCGTAGCGTCGGTGTAGGTGGAGGGTTCAGGGATGGAGTCGACGGAGAATCGGGGCCTTTACGAGCCACGAACGCCGCCGATGGCCGAGGACGATCCGATTGTGCAGTGGCTGCTTCAGGGCGATCCGGCGATCCGCTGGCAGGTGCTGCGCGACCTCGTCAACGCCTCGGAGATCGAGGTGGCGACCGAGCGAGCGCGGGTGGAGCACGAGGGCTGGGGTGCTCAGCTGCTGGCGCTGCGGGCTGCTGATGGCCTGTGGGCGGACGGGGCCTGCTTTCCGGGTACCGCGGCGTTCGCGGCGGCCACTGCGCGGGCTTTGGCTGCCGGTGAGCCACCGCCGCCTTTCCCGTCGCCCGAGGCGGAACCGGCCGAGGCACCGAACGAGGAGTCGAGTGCCGAGCCGGGCCAGCCGTGGACCGCGACGTACCCGGTCCTGCTCGACCTGTGCCACCTGGGCATACCCCCGGACAGTCCGGTGATGCAGGAGACCGCACACCTGGTGGCCCGCAACTGCCGCTGGGAGTACGACGGGCTGCCGTTCTTCGCCGGCGAGGTGGACTGCTGCATCAACGCCGGCACGATCCTGATCGGTGCCTACCTG
>DATLQE010000184.1:0-2304 GCA_035535335.1 Lapillicoccus sp.
CATGAAGTCTCGCCCCGCCCGCGCCCCTTGGGCAGTGAGGAGCTGGTCGGCGTAGAACTCCTGAGCGACGCGGTGGGCCTCGACGAGCCGAGCGCGACGACCGATACCCCCGTCGTCGCGCGGCCCGCTACCGCCGTCCTCGTGGCGCATCTCCATGCCGATGCGCTGGGCCAGTCGCTCGACCGCCTCGGTGAAGGTGAGGTGCTCGACCTTCTGGACGAAGGAGATGGCGTCGCCACCCTCTTGACAGCCGAAGCAGAAGTAGTGGTTCGTCGTGGGGTTGACGTTGAACGACGGCGTCTTCTCGTCGTGAAACGGGCATAGCCCGAGCAGGCTGCTGCCCGAGCGGCGGAGGGTCACGTGCTCGCGGACCACCTCTTCGAGCGAGGTCCGCTCCTTGAGCATGGCCACATCCTCGGCCACGAACCGTCCCGCCACGAGCCGAGTGTAGGTCGGCCGGGGGACCGAGCCGGTGGTCGCCCACACCGGCCGAGTCAGGCGCCGCCCGTGGATGCCGCCGTCTGTGGAACCACGACGTTGGTGCCGTCCGCGGTGATGCGCAGGCCGCTCGGAACCACCTCGGCGCGGCTGAGGGCCAGACCCGACGGCAGCCCCTCGAGCGGGATCTCGATGTCCTTGACCCGATCCCGGATCGCGCCGGGCAGCGACTCGGGGGTGATCTGTCGGCCGCCGAGGGTCAGGTCCTGGGCGTCGACGAGCAGTGTGCCGGCGTCGACGCGCGGAGCGAGGGTAAGGACCATCGGCAGGCCGAGGACGTTTCCCGACGCCTTGACGGTCGAACCGTCCACCGCGAGCTGGACGGTCAGGTTCGTGCGGTCCTTGACGAGCTTCTCGAGCGACGCCGTCGGGATCGTCGCCACGACGGTCGCTCGACCCGCGGACGGCTGCTGGCCGGCCGGCGGACGGACGTTCACACGGGTCGCGTCGATGGTCACGTCCGTGACCGGAACCCCCTCGAGCGTGGCGCCCGCCGCGGTGGCGGTCACCTGGTCGAGCGTCCCGGTCAGGAACTGGGTGAGGAACGGGAACCCCTTGATGTCCACCACCGGCGCCGACGTCGTCGAGATGCTCTGTGAGACGACGCCGACCGCATACTCCTCGGCCCGGGACTCGGCGTAGTGGTCGCCGACGTAGAGTCCGCCGGCCGCGACGACGCCCAGGACGAGGAGGCCGCCCAGGGCCTTGGCTGCACTCACCGGCACACGGTACGGGGTCGGCCCATGCGGCGCCTCACGACGCGGTCCGCACGAGGGTCATCGCGCGGCCGTCGGTGAGGGAGGCCACCTGGTCGACGACCACCCGCAACCGCTCCGCGTCGTCGAGCGCCGAGTCGAAGTCGGCGCGAAGGTCTCGGTCGAGCCGGGAAGGGTCGGCCGAGAACCACTCCGCGAGCTCGGCGACGACCTCCCGCTGGCCGGCCATGATCCCCATGCGTTCGTCCGCAAACATCACGAAGTGGGCGGCGAGCGCTTTGAGAACCGCCGTCTCGGCTCGCACCTCGTCGGGTACGACCAGGTGTGCGTCGTACCGGGTCAGCGGGCCGTCACCATGCTTCTCCCGGGTCGCCTCCTCGACGGCGAGGACGAACCGGCCGATCAGCCGGCTCGTCATGTCCTTGAGCGCGGCCAGATCCGCGCGGGTTCCGGCGTATGCGTCGGGGATCGTCTCCGTGGCCAGCAGCCGGCCCAATGCCTGGGCGAAGTCGTCTTCCCCGAGATCCGGGGCATACGTCGAGCGCGCGACTGTGAAGGCGACGGAGACGTCGGCTGGCGAGTGCAGCAGCCGCGGTTCGATGGTCCGCGAGGCGATGGCGTCCTCGATGTCGTGCACCGAGTAGGCGACGTCGTCGGACCAGTCCATGACGTCAGCCTCGAGGCACCGGACGCCCGGCTCGATCCCGTCCCGAAACCACTCGTAGACCGGCAGATCCGCGGCATACACGCCGAACTTCTTCGTCCCCCAGACTGATTCGCCGCGAGCCCAGGGGTACTTGGTCACCGCGTCGAGGCTGGCGCGGGTGAGGTTGAGGCCGGCCGGGCGGCCGTCGGGGTGCCATCGCTTCGCCTCGAGTCGCGTGAGCACCCGCAGGGTCTGCGCGTTCCCCTCAAAGCCGCCGATGTCGGCGGCGATGGCGTCCAGCGCCTCCTCGCCGTTGTGACCGAACGGCGGGTGCCCGAGGTCGTGCGCCAGACAGGCGGTGTCGACGACGTCCGCGTCGCAGCCGAGAGCGGCGCCGAACTCCCGCCCGATCTGGGCGACCTCGAGCGAATGCGTGAGGCGGGT
>DATLQE010000185.1:0-11096 GCA_035535335.1 Lapillicoccus sp.
CCGGTCGTCATCGTCTCCCTCGAGGACTACGAGTCGTTGCGCGAGACGGCGTACCTCATGCGATCGCCCGAGAATGCCCGCCGCCTGCTCGATGCCATGGAGCGCTTGGAAGCCGGTCGTGGGGAAGTTCACGACCTCATCCAGACCGACTGAAGTGCTGCTTGTCTGGGACGAGAACGCATGGCAGGACTACCTCTGGTGGCAGGCGCAGGATCGAAAGGTGCTCAAACGAATCAACGTCTTGTTGACAGATGTCGTCCGCAACGGCAACGAAGGCATCGGTAAGCCGGAGCCGCTCAAGCACGACTTCGCGGGATACTGGTCGCGAAGGATTACCGATGAGCACCGGCTCGTCTACAAGGTGGCGGGCGAAGAAGTACGCGTCGCTGCCTGTCGCTACCACTACGGCTAGGGGACGACGGCGCGAATCGGAACTCGGTTCGGGCCTCACTCCTCAGGCGACTACATTGAGCCGTTCCGTGGGTCCTCGGGATGGACTCGCGGCCTTGATGGGCCTGTCGTCGGGGGAGTCGGCTTCACGACCTCATTGGCATGGCGTCGGTTGCGCCCGGTTCGGCCCGAGATGAGGATGGTGGGCCGTGTTCAGTTCGCGCTGGTACAAGATCTGGCTGAGCATGCGTTCAAGTCTTTGGCTCATCCCGGTGCTGTGCGTCCTCATCGGCGCCGTCATCTCGTTCCTGACCCTGAGCCTCGATCGCGTTAACGACTACGACCTGCTCGGCGAGAGCGTCGTCGGAACCCCGGACGCCGCTTTAGCCATCTTGCAGACGGTGGCGACCTCGATGGTCAGTCTCACGGCGCTCGTGCTGACCATCGTTCTCGTCGTCGTGCAACTGGCGATGGGGCAGTTCTCCCCGCGGATCGTGCAGCGCCTGCTGAGGGATCGACCCAGTCAGTTTGCGATCGGCCTGTTCGTGGCCACGTTCGTCCACACCCTGCTGGCGATCCGTGAGGTGGACCTCGGCAGCGCGGAGCAGCCCGGGCATGTTCCGGGGGTGGCGGTCATCACGACCTTCGCTCTGGCCCTGGCCAGCATCGCGGTCCTGGTCATGTACGTCCACCATGTCGGCCAGGCCCTTCGAGTATCGGCGCTGGTAGAACTCGCCGGAACCCAGACGCGGCATCTGCTCGACAAGATGTACCCCGACCGAGGCGACCCCTACCCGGATGAGACCGACCCGTCGGTGGTCACCGCCATCAAGTCCGGCGTCCTTTCTACCGTCTGGCCTGAACGTCTGGTCAAGGCGGCCACCGAAGGGGACTGCCGCCTCGAGCTGCTACCCGCCATGGGCGATTTCGTCCCCGCGGGCGGTCGACTCTTTCTGATCCACGGCGACGCCAGCCGCCTGGACCTCGAGACGGTCAACGACTGCGTCATTCTCAGCATGGAGCGCTCCCTGGTGCAGGACGTCGGCTACGGCATGCGGCTGCTGGTCGACATGGGCGAACGGTCGCTTTCGGAGTCCCCGTACCAAGACCCCACGACCGCCGTGCAGACCATCGACCGTCTGCACGACATCCTGCGCCAGCTCGCCCGCCGTCCTCTTCCGGACGGTCGGCACCGAGACGACGCCGGAGTGTTGCGGCTGACCGAGCACGTCATGACGTGGGACGCATACGTCCACCTGGCTTTCGACGAGCTACGGATCGTCGGCGCGAAGTCGCCGCAGGTCGCTCGCCGACTGCACGCAGCCCTGACCGACCTGATGACCGTGGCTCCCGCCGACCGTCGTCCCGTCCTCGAAGAGCAGCTAGAGCTGCTCACCGAAGCGGTAGAGCACTCGTTTGACCGCCCTGCCGACGTCGCCCTCGCGAGCCGCCCGGACGCTGCTGGGATCGGGCCAATCCGTACCGACGGGGCACACCTTTCCCGTCCGGTCTGAGGACAGCCCTACACACGCCGATGCGCCGACACGGGACCGTGTGACCTGCGTTTCTTGAGCGGTCGGCCTCGCGGGATACTCGAGCGTGACGGTGGAGTCCGGAGTGCCGGTGTTCGATGGCGTGCTCAGGGACCGTCTAAGTCGCAGGTTCGGTCGCGAAGTCAACGCCTGGTTGGATGAGCTTCCCCCTGTGCTTGCGTCCTTGAGGCAACGATGGGGGCTCATTCTGGGTTCGCTGATCCAGCGGGGCACTGTGTCGGTGGTGCTGTCGTGCTGGACCGCAGAAGGCGCTCCTGCAGTGCTGAAGGTGAGCCCGGATCGGCGGCGCATCAACGACGAAGCGGACGCCTTGGCCGGATGGGACACGCCGAAGGTCCCGGCCGTGCCTGCCGTCGACCCTCGGGTCGGTGCTCTTCTCATCGAGGCCATCAAACCCGGCACGGCGCTCGACCAACGCGGCACCTATCCCCGCTCGGAGGCCATGGTCGAGCTGATCGCCGGGCTGCATCACGCCGGCGCGGCCGGCGGGCACGTTTCGGTCAGTGCCCGCATCACGTCGCTGTTCGACGCGGGCCGAACCGCCTATGACCGCCGACCAGATCTGCGGGAGGTGGTCCCACTCGCCCTGTATGAGGACGGTCGTCAGCTCGCCATGCACCTCGCCACCGAGACGCGGCCGGCAGTCCTCCTGCATGGCGATCTGACTCCGGTGAACATCCTGGACGGCGGCTCGGACCGCGGCCTCGTGGCGGTGGACCCCGCGCCCTGTATCGGTGATCCAGCCTTCGACACCATCGACCTGCTGCTGTGGAAGGCGAGGGACTGGGCGACCATCACATCGCGAGCCAAGCAGCTCGCCCCGAAGATCGGCGTCCCGACCGAGCGCGCCCTCGACTGGTGCGCGGCCTTCGCGCCCATGACCGCCCTCGAACTGGCGGCAGCATCCCCCGAGTCACCGCCGGACATCGACTGGCTGCTGGCCGTGACCCAGGCGGCGACCTGACATGTTGACGGTGAGGTTCTGATGCGGACACCACCGACCGACCTCTCCGAATCGCAGCTCCGGGCCGCCGTCGCCACGCAGTGGTCGATCACCGCCGAGGCCCTCACCTACGCGCCCGTGGGGTTCGGCAGCCACCATTGGGTCCTGGCTGACCAGGCCGGCCGACGTTACTTCGTCACCGCTGACGCCGTCGCCGACACCACTCAGCGGCTCGCCCACCTCAGGGTCGCCCTCGGCACCGCATACGCGCTACGCCACCAGTGCGGGTTGAGCTTCGTGGTCGCCTCCCGACCCGGCCACGACGGCCGCTTGTTGGCGATCACCGGTCGCTACGCGATCTCGCTCTACCCCTACCTGGAGCGAGCGGGTGGCGCGCCGGCCAGCCCGCAGCAGCTGCTCGCCATGGTCAGCGAGCTGCACGCCAACACGTCGGCCCTCAGCCACCAGGTCGCGATTGATGACCTGTCCATCCCGCACCGCGCCATCGTGGAAGACATCCTGGACGGCCGTCAGAGCGCTGGCCGCGGTGACGCGCCATATGCGCCCAGGGTCGCCACCCTGCTGCACTCCCATCGAGCCGTGTTACGTGCGGCGCTCTACAGGTACGACAGCCTCGCCTCGGCAGTCTCCGCCGGAAGCGAAGCCTGGGTCATCACGCACGGAGAACCCAAGGCCAACAACACCGTGATCACCGCGGCGGGGGCGGTCCTGGTCGACTGGGACACCGTGCAGGTCGCTCCTGCCGCCCGCGACGTGTGGATGTTGCCATCACCCCACGACTACACCGCGAACACCGGCCGCCCGGTGTCCAACGATGAGCTGCTCATGTACCGGCTCCGCTGGGACCTGAAGGATCTCTGCCACTTCACCAGTTGGCTCACCCGCACTTGTCGCATCACCCCAGACACCGATCGCGCCTGGAAGGGAGCCAACGACATCTGCCAGCGACTGGAGGTCAACCGATAGACCGGAGTTCGATCAGATCGCGACGGGACGGTCCCAGCTGGCCCGGGCCCTTGGCTGCCTGCGAGTGCTGTGGGTGGAACGAAGGATGAGCAGGCGGCGCGGGTTGGGGGTCCGGTTGCGGTGGGCTGGATCGGCGGGTGGGCTCGGCGGCTTGCGGGTCTACACCCCGGGCGTGGTCGGCGGCATCCTGATGGTGACTTGGAGCTACTGGCATCGCGACGACGACGCTCCGATCCCGCTGCTTGCGGCGGTCCTGCTCGCCCCGTACTACGCGGTGATCGGACTGTGGTGGGGTCGGAGGAGGAGTGTCCAGGCGGCGGCGCTGGTGGGGGCTGTCACCGCGCTCGTCGGCTTCGAGATCGTCACCCTCCTTACGGCAATCCGGGCCGCCGCCACGGATTCAGCCTCGACGTCGGTGCTCTGGCTGGTGTTCGGTCTGGGATTCTCCGCCACGGTCGCCTTGGTGGGAGCCTTCTGCGGCTTGGCCGGCGGCACCGTTGCGCACCCCACCTCGATCCTCCGCTCCATGCGCCGCTACCAGGATGACTCACCCGGCGGCACCTGACCGGAACGCTGGACCGACACTCGGACTGAGTGACGAGCGCATCGTCAGAGCCAGTGAACCTGGTGCGCCGACCGGCGGCGGGGCTGGGAGCCGCGGCCTAGGTTGCCGCGGCCCCGCCACCCTGCCTCGAGGGTCCGAACAGCCAGCCGGCGAAACTCCATCGGCTCATGGATCGCCGGGAATGTCGTGGCCCGCGGCTCCGTCTGGGGCGAGGCATGCGCTCGATGTGGTCCAGCCGCTCGCGCTGGCGTTCGGCGACCAGCGCGCGGTCGAAGGGGTAATTGGTCAACATCATGATGGCTCCTGGTGACTCGGTGTCGCTCAGACGGAGCGAAGCGCGTGGCTGATGGCGCCGTGGGCGGTTCCGGTGGTAGGGGTCGCGACCGACCCGGTATGCGACGAGCCGGCTTGGTGAGCGCGAGCGGCGCGGAGCTCGTCCAGGGCCCGCAGGGTGTCCCGGTCGCTGGCGTGCTGCTGGTGGGCGGGGTGGCCCAAGCGGCTGCCGCGGCGGTGGGTCCACTCGAGCAGGCCGATGACGAACATTCCCAGGACCATGACCACGACGACCACCAGCGCTGAACCGGAATCGGCGACCGCGGCCGTGACCACGCCGGCGATCCCACAGAGGGCGGCGGCGGCAAGGCTCAGGGAGGTGAACAGGGCGAACTTACGCATCAGATATCGCGCTTTCTGAACCTGTGGCTGGACCGTCCAGCACTGTGGTTCGCTCACCAACCACGATGCCGGTGCGGGCGGGCCGAGGCCGTCCGCCAACAAGACCCCCGGCCGGTTGAGCCCCGTTCCTCCACTTGGCCGACGCGCCTCCAGCTACTGGGGGACGGGCCAGCGTCCCCGTCACGCTCGAGGCAGTTCGACATCGCGATGCGCACGCATCGGCGGACTCCGCTCAGCCGGTGCGCCGACACGAGGCGGAAGGACCCAGGGGGGAGCCATCTGTGCCCAGTCCGAGCGACTTCTGTGACGCGGCTCTGCCTGGACGTATTCTCAAAGGACGAGGGCTTCTGTCGACATCGACAGCGACGTCGCCGCACAGATACGAGCAAGTTGGGTGGGTTCGCAATGACCATTCTCATCGTCGTTGCCGTGGTAATGCTCAGTGTCCGCATCGCCGCCGTGATGGTCTGGCTGGTGCAGCACCAGGAGAACCGGGTTCGGTTCCGCCCGGACGAGCGGAAGACCGGGTTCAACGGGCAGATCAGGACGCTCCGCCTCCAGACCCAGGACTACCTCACCAAAGACAACGTGCCGGTCCGGGTCGATGCGGTGGTCTCCTTCCGCGTCGTCGATGTGGTCCAGGCGCCTATGAACGCGCCGAACGACCACGTCGTGATGTCGCAGCTGGCGCAATCGTCACTGGCCTCGGTGATCGGCGGGGCCGATAGGGACGACCTGGTGTCGAACCGCGACGACGTCGGCGCCGGGCTGAGCGAGATGATGGACCCGACCGTGCGGGGCCTGCAGGATGCGCCCCGATTCGGCCCGCACGACGCGGCGGGAAACCCGCAGGATGCCACCGGAGGCCTGCAAGAGCCGGCACACGCTGGCGCAACCATGGCGCCGGTCGAGGGGTCGGTCGAGCCCCTGGACCTGCCGAGCCTCGGCAAGCCCGCGCTTCCCGACTTAAACGCTGACCAGGCCTTCACGAGCGCTGCAGCCATAGGGCGGGGCGCTACCAAAGCCGTGCGCGACCTCGCGGCCGGCCGCCGGATGTCGTTCATCAAAGGTGGCCGCGACAACGGCTCCCACGGGGCTGACGGCGCCCGCAAGACCATCCTCGACTCTGTGCCTCGTCCAGTCGCCGGTCCCGCCTGCCTCGGCGGCCGGGGCGACGCCGGGTACCTCCGCGGCTGGGACGACGCCGTTGACTGGCTCGGTCAAGGGCATCAGGCGCACCCTCCCGCCTGGGGCGACGTCGCATACATGACCGGCTGGAACGACGCGTCGAGGGCGATCGCCAAGGCCGGCCTAGGAGCGACGAGCTGCCCGGCCGCTGAGAACGCCTGCTCCACGCCGTAGTTCGAGGACCGAACCGCCTGTGATCCGACAGGTCCTGACCGTTGGTTCACCGAGCGGATCCCGAGATGAGCGCCTGGCCGGAGGCGATTCAGGGGCGGGATCCAGGTCCCGCTAGCGCGAATCCAAGGCCACCCCGGGACACCGCCCAACGCGGCGCCACCAGCGGATGTCGAGCACGCGACGGGGCCGGTCGTCAGGAGCGACTCGAGGGCTCGGGCTGCGCCAGGCCGCTCATCCGCCGTGACTTGCCGGTCTGATGAAGGGCAGGCTGCAGCTGCTTTGGCCGCCGATGCCGGCCTTCAGGAGGTCCTCACGGACCGTGTCCCTCGCTGCCGCCCAGGACGCCTCGGCCGATTGCCAACGTTGGACGTTTTGTGTCTTGGCCGCCGCCGCGGCTGCTGTGACGGCCTTCTCGTATTGAGCGAAGTCGTCGAGGACGCGGGCCCATGCGGTAGTCCCCATCGCCGGTGTGCCGAGTCCGGTGGTCCTCGCGACGAGCTCGTGGTTGATCGTCAGCGAGTCGAGCCAGGCACCGATCTTCGGCAGTTCTTCGACGGTCGCGGCCTGTGGATTGGCAGCACCCGGATATTGATGCGAGCTGGCAAACGCGTTCCATTCGTTGCACAGCGCGCCCAACTTCTTGGCGAATGCCGAGTCCACCGAGTCCTGTTTGAACGCGGATGGCGTGGAGGTGGCTGAGGACGTGGAGGAGGATGTCGTGGCTGCGGAGATGTTCGGGGAGGGCTGCGCGACTGAAGCGCCCCTGGAGGCTTCGGAGCTCGCCGAACAGCCGCCGACCGCCAGCGTCGAGGCCAGTACCCAGACGGAAGCCGACCGTACGGCGCGGTGGTCTGCAGGGGAATGCGTCTTCATAGTCCCGTCACCTCGTACACGTCACCGGTGAGACTGACGACGTACCCCGTGTGGCCGACGAAGTCCACCGATGTGGGCCGGTCGAGGACCAGCGGCGTGCCGCTGGCGTCGGTCACGGGGGTGAGCGCTGCACCCTGGACTTTGTCCAGGCGCCCGGTGTTCGGCAACGCTGGTGAGCCCTCCATCACGCCGTCCCACTGACCCTGGGAGAGGCCATAAAGCCGGTGGCGCGGGCCGATCTCCACGTCCACGAGAAGGCTTGCGCCGCGAGCGACCTCATGGGGTGCGCCGTGTCGGCTCAAGGCCAGGATCCGACCGTCGTCCGGGAGGTGCGGCACCGGCCCGGCCTGGCTGACCAAGACTCGGTTACCGGCCACCTCGAGTCCGGTGGGAACGACGTTGCCGAACGGCTCAAACTGAGAGATGCGGCCGTCCAGAGTCACTCGCAGCACCCGATTGTGGTGACCGTCGGAGACGAGGATTCCGCCCTGGTAGACCTCCATCGCGTACTGGACGCCGGTGGTGACGAAGTAGCCCGTCATCGGTGGATGTGCGACGGACCAGGCGCCGATGTCGGCGACGAGGCTGACGCGTCCGGGCCCGTCGAGCCGGTAGATGCCGCCGGCCGCGTCCCCGATGTGGGGACCTCCGACGATGTCGCCGCCCACCATGGTGACGAGCGCGTATGCCTGCCGACCGACGAAGGCAACGTCCACGGCTCCTCCGATCGGCAGAACCCGCGGCGGAAGGCCGGTCGCATACACCGACACTCCGCCGGTGTGAGGGTCGATCCGGTCGACGGACCCTGACGTGCCGTCGGCGACGTAGAGTGCGCCGTCCGGTCCGATCGTGCTCCCGGAGCCCAGACCGCCCGGAATCCGGGCGAGGTGGGAGACGCGCGGCCCGATGTGGTCCGTCGCCTGCGCGTGGCTGGGGAGGCTCAGGACGCCGACGCCCGTCGCGATAAGCACGGTGAGGTACCGGCGGACCCGGCCCGCGCGGCGGTCGAGGGTTGTGGTCATCGCAGGCTCCAAGAAGAGTGGAAAGGTCCATCCCAGTGCACCGTTGGGTCGTTGTCATCGCGTTGTCGTGCGCTTGTCGAGGCGGATGGGGTGGCACCGGTTGGCCCTCCAGGTGCTTGGCCGGAAGCACCGATTTGGCGGGCTTTGGCCCATTAGCCTGGGCGACATCCGCGTGGATCGGATGTTGCAGGTGGACGACGGCGAAGTCGGTGACACGTACAAGTTCGGAATCCTCGGGCCGCTGACGGCCACCCGAGGCGGGGTTCCGCTGCGTCTGGGCACCCCTCAACAACGCGCGGTGCTGGCCGTGTTGGTCTGCCATGCGAGTCGGGTGGTCACTCGTGAGCGTCTCGTCGACGCCCTCTGGGGTGATGCACCGCGGCACGCCGCGCTCACGAGCATCCGCGCTCACGTCTCACATCTGCGTCAGGTCCTGGAGCCCGACCATGAACCGGGAACGGCATACCGGGTCCTCGTGACGGAGTCGAGCGGGTACCGGCTGGTGGTGCCAGAGGCCAACGTCGACGCCAGCCGGTTCGCGGCTCTGGCGGAGCAAGGGAGGTCCAAGCTGGAGGCGGGAGACGCCCGGGCGGCGGTGGCGGCATTCGATGCGGCGCTGTCCTTGTGGCGCGGCGAGGTCCTGGTGGACCTTCCTCGGTACTCCTTCATCAGTGGTGTTGCGATCCCGCTCGACGAGTTATGTGCCGTCGTGCAGGAAGGGCGCGTGGAGGCACTGCTCGAGCTGGGGAGGACGACAGCGGCCCTTGCGGAGATCGAGCGGATGCTCGACCGGCATCCCCTCCGTGAAGGTGTCACCGGCCAGCGCATGGTGGCGCTCTACCGTGCCGGGCGGCAGTCGGAGGCTCTGGAGGCGTTCCGCAGTTTGCGCAAGCGGCTTCATGAGGAGCTCGGGATCGAGCCGAGCACCTCGATCGCGGACCTCCACCGGCGAATACTTCAGCAGGACCCGACGCTCCTCAATCGGTCTGCGAACCATCCGGAGCCGCCCCCACCGGACCGCGGGAGCCTGACGACAGCAACGATTGCCATGCCGCCGGCCGTCACAGAGGGCCCGATGCCCCCGGCACCCCCACCGCCGGTGACCCACTCGATATCCGGGCGGCGAGCCAGGAGAGTCCTGTCCAGCGCTGTCGTCGCTGTCGGGCTGGGAGTGGTCGTGCTGGGAGCCGGAGTGGCCACGTCGCACACTGTCGAGCTGACGGGTAACGCCGTCGGCGTCCTCGATCCTGCCGGTCGTGTCGTGAACGCGCTGCCGACCGGGACGAACCCGACCGCCGTCGCCTTCGGTGGTGGCTCACTCTGGGTCGTGAACCAGGGCGACAACACGGTCCTGCGGATCCAGCCGGACACATCCGCGGTGCTCCAACGCCTAGAGGTCGGCCACAGCCCGGCCGCGATCGTCTCGACCGATTCGGACATCTGGGTCGCAAACGCGGGGGACGCAACGGTCACCCGAATCAACATCGCGGCGAATCGCACTGTCCAACAAGCGATCTCAGTGGGCTCACGCCCCGAGGCGCTCGCCGTCGGTCCAACTGGGATCTGGGTCGCCAACAGTGGTGACAACACGATCCAGCGGATCGACGAGAGTTTCGGGCGTCCGGCAGCACCGGTGAACGTCGGTGACGGACCGGATGGCCTGCTGGTCGACGGCGCCGTGCTGTGGGTGGCGAACGGGCGCGACGGCACCATTTCCCGCCTGGACGCCGCGACCGGTGCCGAGCTGGCCAGCCCGATCCGGGTCGGGGCAGGCCCGCGTGGGATGGCGCGGTTCGGCGACGAGCTCTGGGTTGCCGAACAGCTCTCGCAGAGCGTGAGCCGGATCGACATACGGTCCGGGCGGCCCCGCAGTGTGCTCGCGGGCGACGGCCCAACCTCTCTCGCGGTGCTCGACGACGCCGTCTGGGTGAGCGAGCAGTATGCGGGCACCCTCACTCGCATCGACCCAGCCACCGAGGCACACACGACGGTCGACGTCGGCGGAAGACCAAGCGCCCTCGTCTCGGCCCGCGACCGAATCTGGTTCAGCGTCGGAGCCACACCGTCCTCCGAGCACCGCGGTGGCACCCTGACCATCGCCGCCGCAGCCCTACCTGGATCGGCCTCCAGTGGGATCGACCCTGCGGAGGTGTACGAGATCACGACCGGTTGGGCGAACCGTCTGGTCTATGAGGGACTGGTCGCACTGCGGTATGCCGACGCCCAAGACGTCCAGTCCCTCGTGCCCAGCCTCGCGACCCAGCTGCCGCTGCCCAGCGACGGCGGAAGGACGTACACCTTTGAGCTGAGGAGGGGGATCCGATATTCGAGTGGCGCGGAGGTCGTGGCGTCCGACTTCGTCCGTGGAGTCCGCCGAGCCGTGTTGCACGCGAACGGAGCGCTGTACTTGGGAATCCACGGGGCCCGGGCGTGCATCGATGACCCCCAGCACTGCGACCTCACCGCCGGCGTCCAGGCCGACGACGCGAGCGGCAGGGTTTCCTTACACCTCACCGACCCAGATCCCGACTTCCTCTACCGGCTCGCGCTGCTCGTCTTCCCTACGCCCGCCGACTACAAGGAAGAGTCGCCCGTGCCGATGCCGGGCGCCGGTCCCTACCAGATCTCCGCGTACGAAGCCGGTAATACGTACACGCTGGCCCGTAACCCCTACTTCACGCCGTGGTCGGCCGCGGCCGCCCCCGCGGGATACCCCGACGTCATCA